>JADGRG010000394.1 GCA_017881145.1 Sandaracinaceae bacterium
GAACCTGCCACCACTACGGATATCAGATCACCGACACCCACCCGATCTTCCCTGGGGGACCGTGGACCGATGCCCTGAGCTGCGACGCGGCGCTTGATGCACGTGAATTTTCGGCCTCAAGACGGCGCCGGAAAGTGACGAATCACCGAGCGAACGACCGAGCTCGCGTGTTCCGAGCGCTCCAATGTCGGAGCCTAGCCACGCACGCCGGTACGGGCGGTGATTCCGATGCGAGTGCTTGTGGTCGAAGACGACGCTCTGAGCCGAGAGGCGCTGACGAGCAAGCTACGCGATCGCGGGCACAGCGTGACCGAGTGCGCGCGAGCCGAACAAGCGATGGCGCTGCATGCGCGCTCCGCATTCCCTCTGATCCTGGTGGATTGGGTGTTGCCCGAGATGGACGGCCTCGCGCTCTGCCGCCGCCTGCGCGCAGTCCCGAACGGTGCGACGCCGGTTATCATCTTCACCACCTCCCGCAGTGGCGCCAGCGACTTGGTGCGCGGGCTCGACGCTGGCGCCGACGACTACCTGACCAAGCCCATCGACCCCGAGTTGCTCAGCACGCGCCTGGCCATCGCCGAGCGGACGGCCGAAGAACGCTCGCGCTCGGTCTCTACGGCGAGCGCGCTCGTGTCTTCGGAACGCGGCTTTCGCGCGCTTATCGAGGGCTCACCGGACGGCATCGTCGTGCACCGCAACGGACACATCGTCTACGCCAACCCAGCCCTGCTTGCGATGCTCGACTACGAGCCGCATGCGCTGACGGGTCGACCATTTCTCAATCTCGTGCATCCGCAAGACCTGAACGCAGAGAGCGCTCGGCTACGACACCTCGAGGAACCATCGCGGCCCGGTGGAGCCCACGAAGTGCGGCTGCTGCGCCGTGACGGGGCCTGCGCCGTATGCGAAGAAGTCTTCATTCCGCTGGTGTTTGGAGGCGAGCCCTCCATCGCGGCGCTCTTGCGCAACATCTCGGAGCGCAAGCTCATGGAGCAGCGCCTGCTGCTGGCCGATCGCATGGTGTCGATCGGTACGCTTGCAGCTGGCATCGCGCACGAGATCAGCAATCCGCTCTCTTACGTGATGGAGAACTTGCGCTTCATCGGCGAGGAAGTCGCAGAGCTCGGGGACACGGTGCCAGAAGCCAAGCAGCAGAGCCTGCACGAGCTCAGCTCGCAGGCGGCTGGCGGCGCCGAAAGAGTGCGCGTGATCATCAAAGCGCTGAAGACGTTCTCGCGCGCCGACACGACCGAGGAAGAACCGGTCGACCTCCAGCGCGCGATGGAAGGTGCGATCAGGCTAACCGGCAACGAGATTCGCCACCGTGCGCAACTGGAAACGCACTACGACACGGTTCCGCCCGTGGCTGGCACTGAAGCTCGGCTCGGACAGGTATTTCTGAACTTGCTCGTGAACGCCGCGCAGGCCATCCCCGTTGGGCACGCGGGAGAAAACCGCATCTCGATCAGCGTGCGCAAGCACGAGGACCGCGTGGCGGTTGAGATCTCCGATACCGGTTGTGGCATTGCGCCGGATGACGTCGGTCGCATCTTCGAGCCCTTCTTCACGACCAAGCCTGCGGGTGTGGGAACTGGGCTGGGGCTCTCCATTTGCCACAGCATCCTGAGCTCCTTCGGCGGAGCGATCTCTGTGGAAAGCCAGCTGGGGCGCGGGACGCTCTTCCGCGTGTTGCTCCCGCTGGCACGGGTCTCGGCGGTGCGTGCGCGAGGCGTCTCGTCGATGCCTCTGCAGCCCGTACGCGCGCTGCGACTGCTGATCGTGGACGACGAACAGAACGTGGTGCGGGCACTGCAGCGGGCGCTGCGCGAACACCATGTCTCCGTCGCCCTCAGCGGCAGCGAAGCACTCAGCATGCTCGACTCGGAACAAACCTTCGACCTGGTATTCTGCGATTTGATGATGGCGGACCTCTCCGGCATGGACGTCTATGAAGCAGTCAAGCGTCGCTATCCAGGAGTCGAGTCCCGCTTCGTGTTCATGACGGGTGGTGCATTCACGCCCGCCGCCAAGGAATTCCTGGCTACCGTCCCGAACCCGGTCCTCGAGAAACCATTCGATCTGCGCGCCATCCAGAAGCTCCTGGAACAGCGGTTGGCAGCATGAGCCGCGCCAGCGCGAAAAGCCGGCTCTCCGAGGCCAGCCGCTTCGACGACGTATTCAACGCGCCTGCGCTAAAGCACTCGGTGCTCAGCTCAGTGCCTCACGTGGCATAGCGAAGCTTCGCGCTCACGCGACGTAGCTGACGGTGCCGCAGCGCGCTGCTCAGGACGGCACGACTTGCACGCGGTTGCGACCCGCTTGTTTCGCGGCAGCCACCGCCTTGTGTGCGGCTTCGTAGAGTGCGTGCTCGCGGCCTTTACACCCGGGCCCCCGCGTCGCCACCACGCCCAGGCTGACCGTCACGCGAAACTCGCCGAAGGGCCCGCGGATGGCCCGCTCTGCAACCTTCGCTCGAAGCCGATCTGCGACGACCTTCGCGCCGGGCTCGTCGGTGTTCGGCAGGAGGATCGCGAATTCATCGCCGCCGACGCGCGCAGCGAGGTCGCTGACGCGCAGCGATTCTCTCAGCATTTCTGCCAAGGTCACCAACACCACATCCCCGGTCTTGTGTCCGTAAGTGTCATTGACCTGCTTGATGTTGTCCGCGTCGACGATCAGTAGGGAGAGTGGCGCCTTCACGCGATCTGCCAAGGCAACGGCACGCATCAGAGTCTCTTGAAACGCCCGATGATTCGCCAGCCCGGTCAACCCGTCGTTCAGGGCCAGCGTAGTAAGCTTCTGGCTGGCCTCTTGAAGCTCGCCGGCCAGACGCTCCTTGTCCCGGAGGGCTCCACCGAAGTGCTGCATCAACTCGTTGTAGCGACGGTTGACCTCGGCAAGACTCGCGGTAGTGTCACGCAGCGCAGCGGCGACGTCGATCTGCGGACCGACGTTGCAGTGAAACTGCGCCGCGGTCTCCTGCAACGCCAAAGGGATGCTCGAAAGCATGCTGTCGATCGCCGCGGGAGCCAGCCCAAGCTTGGCTCCCGCATTGATGGCCGCGAGGCGATTGGCCGCGACATCACCGCCTTCGAAGACCGCGGAAAGTCGCTCGGCGAGCCAGGCGACCGCGCCAAGATCGAAGGCGGGAGGCTCGGGCTCGTGGTGACGAGCGATCGCCATGGCGGTCTCATCGTCCAGGTGCCACGCCTTCGCCAAGCGGTAGCCCAGCTTGGCATGATCCACTTGACCTGCCGCGCGCTCCAGCATGGTGCGTGTCGCGGAGGGCGCTCGCGCGAGCTCCGCGACCGCGGCCAGGTTGTCGCGAGCCTTCACCAGCAAGCCAACTTCGATCAGCAGCCCGAGCGTGAAGTAGTCGTCGGCGGAGGGCTTCGCGAGCTTGTGTGCGACAGTCTTGGCGGCGATGCCTCGACGCAGACAGAGCGCGAAGAGCACAGCCCCGTCGGCCCCCTTGGGGGTCAGGTCCTCTACACAAGTCGCCAGCGCCATGTTGCGAGTGCCACGAACACCCAGCAGCGACACGGCATGCTGGGCGCCGACGACCTTGCGGCTGCGCATGTTGCCGGCGCTGTTCACGTAGGCAAGCATCCGCACCACGAACGCGGGGTCGTTCTGACAGAGCGCGACCAGCTCGCCAACCGTGACATTGGGCCGCACCGCAGCCTGCACGATCTGCAGCGCTAACATCGAGGCCGGCGAAGGGAGACTCGAGCGTTGCTGTGCCGACGTCACCATGCGCTCTTCGTTCCTTCGACCTTTCGCGCGGACTTCATGAATTGATCTGCTGTGGGCTCAAGTATGCATCGAGTTCGGACGAAATGCCGATGTGACCGTGGGTTCCGCCTCGCACATCGGCGCTAATAGCGCACCCCGCATACTCGGCAAACGCTGGGAAATCGTCGAGCCGTTGGCCGACGGCGGCATGGGGACGATCTACATCGCCAAGCACTTGCAGACGGGCAAGCGCGCCGCGCTCAAGGTAATCGAGCGACACGATCCGGAAGCTCTGACGCGCTTCAAGCTCGAAGCCAGTGTATCGGCGGACGTGTGCCACGCTGGCATCGTAGACGTCTTCGACGCAGATTTCGATCCCGAAACAGGCTGCTGTTTCATCGCGATGGAGCTTCTGCTCGGCCGCACCCTACGCAAGCTGATGGACGACCCGAGCAGTACACCGCAAGCCGTGCTCGAGCTCTTGCTGCTGGCTCTGGAACCGCTGGCAGCCGCGCACGAAAAGGGCTTCATCCACCGCGATCTGAAGCCCGAAAACCTCTTCGTGGTCGAGGAGGCCGGAAGGCCCAGGCGCGTCAAGCTGCTCGATTTCGGTATCGCAGCCCAGACCAACGACCCACGCCTCACGCGAGCCGGCATGGCGATGGGCACTCCTAACTACATGAGCCCCGAGCAGGCGACCAACGCGCGGGAAGCAGGACCCGCGTCGGACGTGTGGTCGATGGGTGTGCTGATATACGAAGCCATCTGTGGAGATGTTCCGTTTCGCAGTGAGACGACCGTCGGTGTCGTGGTGCAAGCGTGCACGAGCGACCACGTGGCGCTCGACACGGTGGTACAAGAGCTCGATCCAGCCGTCGCGCGCCTGGTGGATCGTTGCCTTGCGAAGACCCCAGCCCAGCGGCCACAGAACGCCACGCAATTGCTCTCCGAGCTGCGCCGACTGGTGCGCCCCAACTCCCTGCCCGCAGCCCGCCCCAAGCGCCGGCCCGACAACGGCCCGTGCAACGACTCCGGCGTGCGGCCGCGCTCCGTGCCACCCGAGCCAGAGCGCCAACTCGCAACCCCGCAGGCCTACGGTCCGATGGTTTGGGTCATCACCAGCGCCTCGACGATCTTCTTGGCTGTGGGTCTGGCTGCACAGGACGCGATTTCGCCGTACATCGCTGTCTTCGTGGCAACCTTTGGCGGCATCGTCGGTGTCGCTGGAGCGCTCCAGACACGGCCAGCCAAGCGCAGGGCCTTTGACCAGGTTGCAGAAGGCAACGTGCCGTTGCAGCCAGCGGCGGCAAACCAAGAACCAGCGCTCTCTCATCCCAACCGCGGTCCCGAGGATGCGCACGTCAAGATCGAGATCTTCGCCGACCTCTGCTGCACGGTGACTCGGCGGGTGTGTCAGCGGGTGCTGCAGCTGCGCGCCGAGCATCCGGACGACGTACAGGTGATCTGGAAGCCACTGCCCGATCCCGGTCGCGAGAACGCCGACGTCGCAGCCGAAACGGCTTGCGACCTCTGGAAACGCAGTGGCCCGGATGCCTTCTGGGCGTTCTTCGATCGGATCTTGCTGCCCTCGCGCAAGATCACCAGCGACGTGCTCCGTGAGACGGCTCTCGCTGCAGGCGCAGACTTGCACGATCTGCGGCGCGCTCTGCGCGTGCATGCTCATCAACGCACGCTCGTCGCCTCTCGCAAAGAGGCCAGCGCGCGCGGGGCCGTGACCAGCCCAGCGGTGTTCATCAACGGTGCGATGCTGCACGAGGAAGCCACTGAGGATCGCTTGCGATGGGCCTACCGCGATGCTCGAACGGCCGAGGCCAAACGCCGGCGCGGAGGACTCGGCTCGCTACGCACGCAGGTCGCCACGGCTCCAAATCAAAACGCCAGGATGCGCGGGCTTCTAATCCGCTACCGCGGAGCGCGCAATGCGCCGACGGGGCTGCGCAGGACGCGAGACGAAGCACAGGAGCGTGCGGAGAAGTTACTGGCGCGCGCACGACTTCCGGGCGCCGACTTCGCGGACCTCGCGATGCGCTTCGCCGACGGCGTGCTGGACCACGATGACTTGACGCTGCTCGCCAGCGGCGCGAGCGACCTCTCCGAAGAGATCGCTCGCCTGCGCCCTCTTGAGCTCACCGAGCCCATCGAGTGCGACGAAGGTTTCCAGGTGATCCAACGCGTCAGGTGACGGGAGGCACAGGTGCCATCGCCAAGCAGAGACTTCTGGTCTGTCACTCCGAGCGCGAAGTCGGTCCGGAAGCGCTCTCCGGTCTTCAGCAACGGAAGAAACCGTCCGTTCTACTGGGTGGTGAACATGTCGAGTCTAGTGCCACGGTGGACGTACGTTGCGCTCGCGCTCCTGGTTCTCGGCAGCGCGGCCCGAGCGCAGGCAGAGGTCAAGGCTGACCCCAAAGACCTGGTGACAAAGCTGCGCGCGGCGTTTGCACGCTACGACCTCAGCCCACAAGGCACGCTACAGACGCTGCATGAAATCGCTGCGCAGACCGGTCCAGATTCCACCGATGCCAACGCCGGAGAAGCACGCTTCCTGCGCGCGGCTGCCGCCAGCGATCTACTCTTCATCGCGGAGTTCTTGCGTGACGACGAGCTAAAGCAGCGCCTGGCCGGCGCGCTCGATGCTGATCCAGAAAAGGTGCAGGAGACCATCGCGCACGCTCTGCAAGCGTCGGCGCA
>JADGRG010000395.1 GCA_017881145.1 Sandaracinaceae bacterium
GGCAACCCCATCGGCCTGAAATGCGGGCCGAGCCTCGAGCCCGACGCGCTGCTGCGCATGCTCGACGACGACGAACGAGCGCGTTACGCACGCTTCCGTTTCGACGACGACAGGCTCACCTATCTGGTGGCTCACGCACTGACGCGAGGCCTACTGGCTGCGCACTTGGGCGTAAGCGTCGATGCGCTCTGCTTCGAGCCGGGTGAGCATGGTCGGCCGGAGCTCTCGGGGCCTTTGGGCGAGCGGGGTCTGCGTTTCAACCTCTCGCACACGCGTGGCTTGGTGGCGTGCGCGCTTACGATGGCTGCCGACGTGGGCGTGGATGTCGAGCACATCGACCGGCGAGTCGAGCTGGCGGGTGTTGCAAGGCATGTGTTTTCGGAGCACGAGCTCCGCGGTCTCTGGGAGCTATCCGAGGACGCGCAGCGCTCGCGCTTCTTCGAGCTGTGGACGCTGAAGGAGGCGTACATCAAGGCCATCGGCAAGGGCTTGTCTGCGCCGCTCCGCTCCATCACCTTCCATCCCGAAACTGACGATCCCGTCCGGCTCAGCTTCGGACCGGAGGTGGCGGACGACGCCAGCTCCTGGTGCATGCGTCGGTTCCGGCCGAGTGACCGACACCGCATCGCGCTGGCTTTTCGCGGTCAGAGCTCCGCCGCCGTGTGCTGCATCGAGGTCACGGCCTCGGAGCTCGTCAGTCTTTGAGCAGCTTGCGTGCGGCGTCACGCACGGGCATCGAGTAGGCGGTGCCCTTTTCGATCA
Organism: Sandaracinaceae bacterium; assembly: GCA_017881145.1. Lineage (GTDB taxonomy): Bacteria > Myxococcota_A > Polyangia > Polyangiales > JAFGIB01 > JADGRF01. Next base: position 763 of record JADGRG010000395.1, read on the forward strand.
ACTTCAGCTCGTGCTTGGGAGTTCCGCGCAGGAGCTTGCCCACCGAATCGGAGCCGATCTTCGGGTTGCCCAGCAGCGCGCGCCGCACCGGCGGCGCTTTGACCCAGGACGGGTTCTCGATAATCAGGTCGAGCAGGGGCTTGGGCACAGTGCCTTTGCGAGCGATCCGAGCCACCTCGGGGATGGTGAGTCGGGGGTTGTGGAGCAGCGCTTCCCAAACTTGTTTGCCGTAGAGGCGTTCGACCGCGACGCGATCCGAGAGCTCGCCCTTGCGCGCGATCTTGAGCTGCTCCGCCGCCGTCAGATGTCGCAGCTTGTCCTGCTTGCTTTCGTGCTGCAGATCGCCGCCCCGCATCGGCTCGCTCTCGTCGTCCTCGTCAGCGGCATCATCCTCGCTCGTCTCTGCCTCGGTCTCTGCCGGTGCTTCCGTCGCGACTTCGTGCTCGCTTGCCTCGGTGGCGCACTCCAGATCATCGGGTAGCGCCAGGGCCTGTGGAGCCGCCGGCGGAAGTGCTGCGGGCGAATCCGCGTCCTGCGGTTGTGCGCGGATGAACTCCTCGATCTGGACCAGCACCTGGCTACCAAAGGGACGCAGCTCGATGCCTGTTCCACGCATGGCGCCCTCGCGACTCACCATCACGATCTGCGCGGGCAAGCGCAGCTCGGTGCCATGCTCCGGATGCACGAGCAAGAGCATGCAATCGCTCAGCACCTCGGCATCGGCTACTTCGCCGAGGAACGCGCGTCCGTGCTTCAAGTTGCTGGCCAGCTCGCGCTCGAGGGAAGCGAGATTCGGAAACGACAAGCGCAACTCGACCGGGGCCATGGGCGTAGGGCGATCGTATCGCAATCACCGAAGTGGCAACACACGCCAGCAGCGTCGATGGGTGCGAATCTGTGTCGGCGGGGAGTCGGTCAAGATTCGCCGGAGACTTCTTCCCAGGTCGGGATGGCCGTCGGATCGGTGACGGTCACGATGTGTAGACGGAGCACCACCCGCACCACCGGCGAGGTGCGTGAGAATTGTCGCCGATTGCCTCGCCGACCTTCGAACACGGCGAATGCGCCGGGACGTGGCATCGGATACGACATCTCCACGGCCTGCTCGCTTTGGGCCTGTCCACCCACCAAGCGCGTACCCAAGAACGGGTGGTCTGCGACGGCCTTGCTGGTGGTCGTAGAGCGGACCTCGATGCAACGCATGCGCGCGTCGAGCGCATAGACGTTGTTATACGTCCAGATCTCGAAGACACGCCGCACGGATTCAGCCCGCGGCGCCGAGCCTCGCTCGTGGTTGACCTCGATCTCTACCAGCGGCGTCTGCTTGGGCCTTTGGGTCTCGCTCGAACGGCGAGCTTCGGGCTGCGGTGCTGCGCTCGTCGCGACCGCGCAGGTGGGCGGCTCTGCGGGGGTCTGTTCCGCCGACGGAGCCGGCATCACCACCGGTGCATGTGGGTCGGCGAAACCAGGAGCTGTCTTACGACCCATGCGGTTGGTGACCATCGTGTGCGTCGATCCGCTCGCGCCCCGACCAAGGACAGTGGCCTGCAACTCTACACTGCTTTGCCGCCTGCATTCGAGCGCGGCGTTCGCTCCACGCCACCGACCTGCACTGCACCCATGTAGGAGCGTGGCGACGTGTGTGCGGGTGAATAGCTGCAATATTCGTGTGATACTGTGACGATTCTGGTCCTGTCCATGAGGTGATGGATGCGTTTGTTTGCGCTTCGTAGAGGCCTTTTCGTCGCACTGGTCGTGTCGTGCGTGGCTTGCGGTGGTAGCCGCACCAAGCACGGTTTGCCCTCGGCCTCGCTCGGCGGCGACGACGGCGGGCTGGCGGTTTGTGTCGACAACGACGGCGACGGGTTTGGGTTGAACTGCCCGCGGGGACCGGACTGCGACGACAACGATCCGAATATCACCAACGAATGCGTTCGCTGTCGCACGCCTTCCAAGAACTGTCCCTGCACGCCGGGCAGCCAGGCCTTGAAGTGCACGCCACTCGCACAGAAGGTCGACGGCGGAACCCTGGTTTGCAGCGAGGGCAGCCGCTATTGCCGCACACTCGCCGGCACGACCGATGCGTACTGGAGCGACTGCGAGTTCATCAGCCAGTACACCTCCTTTGTCAAGACTGCCAAGTAGAGCGCAGTGTCGTGATGTGCCACCGCGGTGACCCGCCGCAGAGCAGCAAGCGTCGCTGGTGTGCGCGTCTGCTATAGTCGCGCGCCGTCATGCATGAAGGCTCTCACAAGGCGATCGTGGCTGCGTTCGCAGCCAACTTGGGCATCGCCGCCATCAAATTTCTCGGCTTCTTCCTGACGGGCGCGGCTTCCATGCTCGCAGAAGCCGTGCATTCCGTCGCCGACACCGGCAACCAGGCGTTGCTGCTGCTCGGCGGTCACCGCGCCAGCCGAGCGCCAACCCAGCAGCATCCCTTCGGTCACGGACGCGAACGCTATTTCTGGTCTTTCGTGGTGGCGATCGTGATCTTCATGTTGGGTGGCGTGTTCGCCATCTATGAAGGCATAGACAAGCTCGCGCATCCGCGGCGACTAGAATCACCGCTCGTGGCGGTCGGCATTCTGCTGGTCGGCGTTGCACTGGAGTCTTGGTCGTTCCGCACCGCGTTCAAGGAGGCCAAGCTCGTGCGTGGCCGGTATTCGTGGTTCGAGTTCATTCGTCACACCAAGGCAGCCGAGCTCCCCGTGCTCTTGCTGGAAGACGCGGGCGCATTGATGGGGCTCGCCTTTGCGCTCTTGGGCGTGAGCCTGAGCGTGCTCACTCACGAGCCGCGCTTCGATGCATTGGGCAGTGTGGCCATCGGGATCCTCTTGGTGGGGATTGCGTTCGTGTTGGCCAGCGAGATGCGCTCACTCTTGGTGGGTGAGTCCGCCAGCGCAGAGCTCGAAGCCGAGATTCGACAGGCGCTCTTGAACGGGCAGCTGCTGCGGCGCGTGATTCACCTGCGCACGACGCACTTGGGCCCCGAGGAGCTCTTGGTCGCAGCCAAGATCGAGCTGGACCCGACCCTCAGTTTCGCGCAGGTGGCGAGTGAGATCGACGCCGCCGAGGCACGGGTCCGAGCGGCCGTGCCGATCGCGCGCCTCAGCTACCTGGAGCCGGATGTGTTTCGCCCGGATGTAGCAGTCACTGGTCGATGAAGACTGGAGCGCGTTTTTGCGCAAA
>JADGRG010000396.1 GCA_017881145.1 Sandaracinaceae bacterium
GTTGGCTGGGGAACCCTATCCGATCGTGAATGCGCAGAGCATGGAGCAGGCCGTCTGGCTTGCGCGCGGACTCGCCCAGCCCGGTGACGCCGTGCTGCTCGCTCCGGCCTGCGCAAGCTTCGACATGTTCCGCTCCTACGCGCATCGCGGCGACGTCTTCCAAGCCGCCGTGCGGAAGCTAAAGGCAGGTGCGTGATGGGCATGCTACGCAACCTCTGGCAGAAAGGCGCTTCGTCCGAGGGTCAGAAGCGCGTGCGTCGGACCACTGGCGCTGGCGAAGCCCGGCCGGAGCGGGAGCCCGAGCGTCAAAGCGCTACCTCGAAGCAAGCCGCGGCATCGACCAAGTTCCCAGAGGTTACCGGACCCGCAGATCCCGTGCTCTCGGCGACCGTGCTGACGCTGGTCGCCTTCGGCGTGGTGATGGTCTACAGCGCGAGCGCTGTCTTCGCGCACCAGCGCTACGGCAACGGCCAGTATTTCCTGATCCGCCAGAGCGTCTTCGCGCTCTTCGGCCTGCTGCTGATGGCTGCGGTCGCCCGGATCGACTACCACCGACTGCGCGCGCTCACCTATCCGTTCTTGCTCGGCGCGCTCGGCCTGCTCTGCGTCACGGCCTTTGGCTTTGGGCATTCGGCCGGTGGTGCAGCGCGCTGGATCAGCGTCGGCCCGATTCACATCCAGCCCGCCGAGATCGTCAAAGTCGCGATGATCTGCTGGCTGGCCTACTCACTCTCGAAGAAGAGCGAGAGCATCCGGTCGTTTTCGATCGGCTTTCTTCCCCACGTGCTCGGTGCGGGCATCGTGATGCTGCTCTGTCTGAAGCAACCAGACTTCGGTAGCGCCGTCATGATCGGCCTCATCACCTTCTTCATGCTCTTCGCGGCGGGAGCGCGTCTTGGGTACATCCTCGGCGCAGGCCTCCTGGCGCTGCCCATCGTCTACTTCCTGGTGGCCGGCTCCGAATACCGGATGCGTCGCATCACGGCGTTTCTCTCACCCTTCGAATATCGGCACAGCGCTGGCTATCAGATCGCCGAATCGTTGATGAGCTTCGGTGCAGGCGGCACGACTGGCGTCGGGATCGGCGACAGCCACCAGAAGCTGCTCTTCCTGCCCGAAGCGCACACCGATTTCATCAGCGCCATCATCGGCGAAGAGCTGGGCTTCATCGGCTTTCTCCTGATGGTCGGCGCGTTTCTCCTGCTGGTGGCGCGCGGTCTGCGCGCAGCTTTTGCCGCGGTCGACGAATACGGGACCTACCTGGCTGTCGGCGTCACGCTCTTTCTGGGCACGCAAGCCTTCACCAACCTGGCGGTGGCGGTCGGGCTCTTGCCGACCAAGGGCTTGGTCCTTCCCTTCATCTCTTACGGCGGCTCATCGCTGCTGGTGAATTCTTTGGCGGTCGGTCTGCTCTTGAATGTGTCGAGACCTCGGTCGGGCGCTTCCGGAAATGCTTCGGAAGCCACAGCCGCGCGTCCGAGCGCGGGGACACGTGCATTGGGAGGCGTCGCATGATCAAGCGAATCGTCGTGGCAGGTGGTGGAACTGGTGGGCACCTCTTTCCGGGAGTTGCCATCGTCGAGGAGCTCAGGCGCCGCAATCCCGATGTGAAGGTGCTCTTCGCCGGCACCGAGCGCGGCATCGAGAATCGCGTCTTGCCCAAGTTGGGTGAGGAGCTGCGGCTCATCGACGTGCGCCCTTTGCAGGGTCGCTCGCCTTTGCAGCTCATTCAGAACCTCTCGCTCCTGCCGGTGTCGGCAGGTCAGGCGCTCGGGCTGCTGCGAGCGTTCCAGCCGGACCTCGTACTGGGGCTCGGAGGCTACGCTGCGGGTCCGGTGCTGCTGATGGCGGCGGCACTGCGCATTCGGACGGCAGTGCTCGAGCAGAACGCGCACGTCGGCATGACCAACCGTTGGCTAGCCAAGACCGTGGGGCGCGCCTATCTGACCTATCCGGAGACGGCGCAGGTCTTCGGGGCCTCCGTCGCGCGTGTGTTCGGCAATCCAGTCCGCCGCTCGTTCGTGGAGGCAGCGCATCTGGCCAGCCACGATCCTGCGGGTGTCGAAGCTCGGGCTCGGCGCATCCTGGTGCTCGGTGGCTCGCAAGGCGCCAAGACGCTGAACGAAGTCGTGCCGGTGGCGTTGGCGCTGGCAGGCGCTTCTGCGCAGGGCGTTTCCGTCTTGCACCAGACCGGCGACACGATGGTCGACGAAGTGCGAAAGCGCTATCGCGGCCTCGGCATCGCCGCCGAAGTCGTGCCTTTCATCGACGACATGGCTCGCGCCTACGCCAGCGCCTCGCTCGTCTTGGCGCGCGCTGGCGCGACCACGCTTGCGGAGCTCTGTGCGATTGGTAAGCCGTCACTGCTCATCCCGTTTCCGCACGCTGCGGAAGACCATCAAGCCAAGAACGCATTTGCCATGGAGCGCGCCGGTGCATCCGTGGCGATCCGCGAAGACGAGCTCAGCGCCGAGGGTTTGGCGAGCGAAGTGCGGCAGCTCCTGCGCAGCCAGAGTCGCCGCCGCGCCATGGCCGAAGCCGCACGCAAGCTCGGGCGTCCGGACGCAGCCGCCGCCATCGTCGATGATCTCTGCGCATGGCTGGGCGCTTCCGAAAGTGGTCAGCCCGAGGTGCACGATGACACCCTCGTGGACGGGCCGAGCGCCGACGTAAAGAGTCCGGAAGAGCCCGTAGCGCGCGCGCCCATTTCGCGCCGCCCCAAGGTTCGCCGTGCCAAGTTGCGGCTGGAACCCGTCGACCTGCGCGTCGAAATCACCGGCTGAACGTCGGGCTGAGGTATTTCCATGTTTCACGGCCGTATTCGCTCGATTCACTTCGTAGGCATCGGTGGCATCGGCATGAGCGGCATCGCCGAGGTGCTGCTCGCGCATGGTTTTGCGGTGAGCGGCTCCGATCTCGCGCACGGTGAAACCACCAAGCATCTGGCGTCGCTCGGCGCGCGCATCGACATCGGCCACACAGCGCAGCACGTGCGCGACACCGATGTGGTGGTGTTTTCGTCGGCGGTCGCACAGGACAACCCCGAGTTGGTGGAAGCACGTCGCTCTGCCATCCCGGTGATTCCGCGCGCCGAGATGCTCGCCGAGTTGATGCGTCTGCAGGACGGCATCGCGATCGGCGGCTCGCACGGCAAGACCACCACCACGTCGATGATCGCGGCGATCATGACGCACGCGGGGCTCGATCCGACTGTAGTCGTCGGCGGCAGAGTAGGAATGATGGGTGGCGCCAA
>JADGRG010000397.1 GCA_017881145.1 Sandaracinaceae bacterium
CGGTGCGGGGTCCCTTGAAGCGCCAGAGCATGCTCTGCTCTTCGTTCTCCCCGCGACCTATGTTCAGGTTCTTGATCAAGCCGGTGCCAATCGACATTGGCTGGTTGATGGTCTGGTAGTAGTTGAGACGGTACTCCGTGGAGTCCATCGGGCCATCGCCCTGGGCTTTGAGACGCGTCGAGTTGGCGGTGTGGTAACAGCACTTGCCCTTTGGCGCGTACGCGCCGGTCAGCGGTGGCATGCCTCTCGTGAAATTCGGGCAGGCCTTGTTGATCTCGTCGGGAACCGGACCGCCATCGTGCAGCGGTGCCCCGGCGTCCTTGCCGGGCTTGCCGGGCTTGCCGCTGTCGGCGGCGGGCTTGCCACTATCCGTCGAGCTCGTCGTGGCGCTCTTACAGCCGGCGCCCACGGTGACGGCGATGACGGCGATGACCGCGACCCATGCACTCACTAGCAACCTCTTGCCCATGACCCCGTCTCCCTTGTTGAAAAATAGCACGAGCCAAGTTGCGCGCAGCTTCCCGTGCCCCATCGGAAAGCGCAGCGCGCGACCGCAAACGCAGTGCACACCCTATCAAAGAGTGGACCGCAGTTCCTAGTGTAGGCGCGACGAATCGGTCAATAGTATTATCGTCGAAACGTCTTGCGCCAGTTTGTGCAAGGTGCAATGCAGCACAGCCCACGCGCGTTCAGTGCGGCGCATCGAGCTCGCGCAGGTCGCGCTCGATGCGCACCACGAGCTGCCCATCGACGGAGCGGAGAGCGTGTCGCAACACGCGTGCGTCGACGAAGAGACGTAGCTCCGTCTTCTCAGCGGAGCGCAAGATGCTGAGCTTGTCGACGCCGCCAAGCGCGAGCACGTAGCGTCGTTCTTGCAGTGGCACGGTGGCGTGTGGCAGCTCGACGACGACCGCACGAGGCGAAGCCCACACCACGCTGCGCATGCCATCGAGTGCGCCGCGCACAGGCACGCTGACTTCGGTGATGCTTCCTTCGACGCTGAGAGTGGGAGCTGGCTGGGGCAGCGCAACGCCGAGCACTCGTGGCTCGAGCTTGCTTGCCGGCTGCTCGGCGTTCACCTGCGTTTGCGCCTCATTACGCTGCGACACCTCCGGCGCTTCCGCGCGTGCTGCTCTCGGCGCAGGCTGCACACGAGCCTCCTGGTGGTGTTGAGTGAGTGCCACCGCGCTCGCCTGCGCGCGGGTGGTGGATGGCAGGCGCGTGCCACGTGGATTGATCGCGATCGACGCGACCAGCGCTCCGAGCGCGAAGCCCAGCAGGAGCACGCCTCCGTGTAGCGCAGCGCGCGGCAGGCGGCCGAGCGCAAGCTTCGGGAACGCGTCCTCGCTGGCAGTCCGCGTTCGAATGGGCGCGTGCTCCAACGCGCTCTGCTCATTTGGCCGCCACAAGTGCAGGGTGGGTGAGTGCCGTGCGGGTTTGTCTGCCGTGCTGAAGGTGGTCGCGCTCTCGCTTTCCTCGCCACCGTACATGGTGTAGCGGCGAAAGCGCGGCATCTCGCGAGCATGGATCGCCAGCTCGACCTCGATGTGTGGCGTGCGTTCGTGCTCGTTCACACTCACGCGCGCGATGCGTCCGAGGAAGCGCGGCCCTTTGCCACCGAACTTGAACTCGACATCCGAGTCGCGCGTGAGCACCGGCAATGCAGCCGTGATCTGGATGCCCGCGTCGGAGGTGAAAGCGCGCGCATGCACCGGTTCCTGCACGCCGGCAAAGTAGAGCTCGATGGGCTGTTCGCCGCGCGCCGCGTGCAGCACGGCCTTGCGCAGGAGGCCGCTCTCGTCATCGGGCAGTGGATCGAACTGAATGCCTGCGCCCGGAGCACCGATGCCAGGCAGCGTCGGCTTGGTCCAGCGCACTCGGCCGGAGAGCGCCGCGCGCTGGCCTTCCAAGAGCAAGTTGCAGGTGACGGTTTCCCCAATCGGCAAAGGCCCCGCCGTGCGCAGCTGCATCCCGCCTTCGCTGACGTTGATGGCCTGCGCGGAAAGAGTGGCGGGCTCGTTCCGAGCACCAAGCTGCATCGTGACCTGCACCGGCATCCGGTAGTCGACACGCTGCCATTGTCTTGCCGTCGCGGAACTCATCTCCCCCCTGCTCTGGTCCCAGTGTCAGGCGGTGTAAGCAGGAAGGGCAACTTTGTGCAAGTGGCTTCGTTCGTCAGCGCTCGAAGGGGTCGATCAGATGCTCGTCACGGAACTCGTAGGCGTCGTTGCTACGGGTTCTCTCTGGTCTCAGCGCCGGCTTCTTTGCAGGCTCGGGGTTCGCAGGGCGGGTTGCTGGCGTCGCTGCGGTGTCCGGCAAACGCGTGATCGTGACCACCGGGGCGCCGGGCGTTGCTCGTAGTAGGGGCAGGCCAGGCTGCCGGAGGCCAAGAGGAATGCTGTTTCGCTCTGGTGGCTCAGCGGCGAGGCTCGGCGGGGCTGGTTTGTCGCTCGGTCGTGCGGCCGCCGGTTGCGAGTCGGCCACATGGCCCCGGTCAACAGCGGGCACGGCGACCGGCGCGGGCAGCGGCGCGAGCTGCGCCTGCTTCGCGGCTGGCGGCACTGGGTTCGCGCTCGGTGCAGCCGTTGGCGGCGGCGTGGCGCTGGCTGCTGAGAGCGTAGCGCGCGGGCCAGCCGCGCTAGTGGCGTGCAGCGCCCACAAGCCGAGTCCCGCAAGCACGCAGCCAGCGGCGATTCCAAGCCAGAGCGCACCCGTGCGCCGTTTGGGCAGCACCGGCGCGTCCTGGTCGGAGTCGCGA
>JADGRG010000398.1 GCA_017881145.1 Sandaracinaceae bacterium
CCAGCCGCCACCACCGCCGCCGCCGCGCGGTCCACCGCCGCCGCCGCCGCGCGGTCCACCACCGCCGCCGCCGCCGCCGCGGGGCTGACGCTCTTCAGCCTCGTTGACGCGGATGGGACGACCTTCAAGCACGGTGCCGTTGAGCTGCGTGATGGCAGTCTGCGCTTCTTGCGCAGAGCCCATCGTCACGAAACCGAAGCCACGCGACTGGCCGCTGTCACGGTCGGTCACGATGTGCACGTCGACGACCTCGCCCACGGCAGCGAAAGCACCGCGCAGCGTTTCGGTCGTCGCCTGGAACGACAGATTGCCTACATACAGACGATTACCCATGGATTCCCAACTCGTTCTCACGGCTCAAGTTTCATTGAGTCCTGCCATCCGATGAGCCGTCGGATCGGAGTCAGGGCTGCTTCAGCTTCCGCGTCCCCACAGTGGCGTCGCTGCGTCGAAGCGACTCTCGCGATCCCGAGATTGAGAAATCCTCGTCGCCAGCATACCGGGTAACGTTTCATGAGCGTGCTGAGAATAACCCAACACGGGCAATCCGCAAGGTCTCGCCAGGCCTAGGTTAATGGCGAAGTTCGTGTGGGGGAAAAGACACAAGGATGACGGTCTCGCCGATCGAGAAACGCGCTCTTCAGGAACCAGCATCGAGCAGAGCGGCGCGCATCACGGACAGAGGGGCGGCGCGGCCGGTCCAGCGCTCGAACGCGAGCGCGCCCTGGTGCAAAAGCATCCCGAGCCCATCGACGGTGCGCAGCCCACGCTGGCTAGCTGCACGCAGCAGGGCTGTTTCTAGCGGGCGGTAGACGAGGTCGGTGACTACCGCCGACGCGGGAAGCGCAGCGACCGGCAGACCAGCGATGAAGGCTTCGGCCGCGGGACCACCGTTGAGCGTGGCGCTGGTGGCCTGCACCAGCAGGTCGGTTGCGGCAAAGATCTGCGGCAGGCTCACATCTGCAAGGCCCAGCGCGCAGAGCTCACATGGCTGCACTGCGCTCGCAAGCTCGGCAACGATGCCTTGGGCTTCCGCGAGCCGGCGAGCCACGACCGTGATGCGCGCTGCACCGGCTCGCGCCAAACCAACCAGACTCGCCCGCGCCGCACCGCCAGCGCCGAGCAGCGTGACGCGCGCACCGGCAAGCTGCACCGAGGCTTCGCGCAGCGCACGGGCCAGGCCTTCGGCGTCGGTGTTGGTTCCGCATAGCCTCTCGCCATCACGGTAGAGGGTGTTCACCGCGCCGATGGCGAGCGCGTCCGGCTCGACGTGGTCGAGCAACGCCATGACGGCGCTCTTGTGCGGCAACGTGACGTTAGCGCCACGCATGCCGAGCGCACGGATGCCGCTGATGGCGGCGGATAGCTTTTCGGGTGCGACCGCGAACGGAACGTAAACCGCAGCCAGGCCGAGTGCAGCGAAGGCTCGGTTGTGCATGATGGGCGAGCGCGAGTGGCCGACCGGAAAGCCCAAAATGGCGTAGACATCGGTCACTTCGGCTCCACCCGCGCGCGCAGTGCTCCCTGGTGCAGACGCACCTGCAGGATGTCGCCGGCCGCGGCATCGCTGGCGCGCAAAAGCGCCTTGCCGGTCGGCTCGTGCATGGCGATCGCGTAGCCACGAGCCAAGATGCCGAGCGGCGAGAGCGCATCCAGGCGCGCCGCAGCTTCGGCGAGCTGGCCGCGGCGAGCCATCAGCAAGGGCCGGCCGACACTCGCGACCTGGGTGTGCAAACGCACCAAGAGAGCACGCTTTTCGGCGAGCAGAAGCCGTGGATCGAGCCGGGCGAGTCGTTCGGCTCGCGCATGCAAGCTAGCGCGCTCGCGCTTGACGCGGGCCGTGAAGCTCTGCAGAAGCCGCGTGCGCAAGGCTTCGATGCGGGCACGCACAGCGGAGAGCGCGGTGCGCGGATCGCCCAAGTGTTGCGCCAGGCGTTCCAGGCGCAGTCGGTCGCGACCCAGGCGCACTTCAGCGGCGCGTTCGATGGCGCGCTCCGCCGCGTGCAGCTCGGCCAAGAGCGCACGGCGGTCAGGCACCACGATCTCGGCGGCGTTGCTGGGCGTGGCAGCGCGTATGTCGGCGATCAGGTCGGCGATGCTGATGTCGACCTCGTGACCGACCGCGCTCACCGTCGGCACGCGGCAGGCTGCGATCGCGCGCGCCACACGCTCGTCGTTGAAGGCGATCAGATCTTCGGCCGCACCACCGCCGCGACCGACGATCACAACGTCGAGTTCGGGCAAGAGCTGGATGGCTTCGAGCGCGGCGACGATCGAGACCGGCGCGTCGTTGCCCTGCACCAAACATGGCGAGACGACGATCCGCAACGGGCAGCGACTCTGCGCCACGCGGATGATGTCGTGCAGCGCGGCGCCCGAGCTGCTGGTCACGACGCCCAGCACGCGCGGCAACTTGGGCAATGGGCGTTTGCGCTCCGGCGCCAAGAGGCCGTCGGCTTCCAGGCGCTTGCGCACGCGTTCGAATTGCGCGTGCAGCTCGCCCAGGCCGAAAGGCACGGCCAAGCGAGCGATCAGCTGGTAGCTGCCGCGCGGGGTAAAGAGCGAGAGCTGGCCTTGGAGCTTGACGCGCGCACCATCTTCGAGCTTGGCCTTGGAGCGGCGCGCATCGTTCTTGAACATCACCACGCGCAGCTGCGCAGGCTCTTCCTCGTCGTTGAGCGTGAAGTAGACATGCCCCGACGCGGCTTTTGTGACGTCCGAAAGCTCGCCTTCCACCCAAACGTTGCCCCAGCGCTCCTCCAAGACGCCACGCACCGCACGGTTGAGCTGCGAGACCCGGAAGACTTTTTCGTCTTGTGAGCGCTCGCCGCGTCCTTCCGGCGCCTCGGAGAGAGAAGAGGTCGACATGCGCGAAACCCTATGCCAAACCTCGCTGACAATTGAAGGGACAAGCTAGGTGGCTCTTGGCGATTTCGTGATCGGTCTGGGATCGAACCTGGGATCACATCTGGGGGCACGCAGCGAAAACCTCTGCGCTGGCCTGGGTGCGATCGGCTCGCTCGTCGGAGTGCAGGTCCTGGCCACCTCGAGCGTGTTCGAGACCGATCCGATCGGCCCGCCACAGCCGCGCTACCTGAACGGCGCCGTGCGCATCGCCTCGACGCTCGGCGCCGAAGCGCTGCTGGAACGCCTGCTGGCTATCGAAGTGGCGTGCGGACGCGTCCGCCGCGTACGCTGGGGCGCGCGCACCTTGGACCTGGACATCCTCTGGGCCAGCACGCCTGTGCACAGCCCGCATCTGACCATCCCCCACGCGCATCTGCACGAACGCGCCTTCGCACTCGCACCGCTGCTGGAAGTCGCCCCCGAGCTCGGTGCGCTCTACGCGCCCATGCTGGCCGCGCTCGGCGGCGAGCCAAGCCGTGTCGGTCGACTCTCCATGGCCGTGCAAAACGGCCATGCCCTGGCCCGCTTCCAGCAGAGCCTGGCGATCTAGACAGTGCAGGCAGCGCCCGCACTCATCACTTGAAAGTCGCGTGGCTGGCCAAGACGAGGTAGGATTTTCCCGGGAAGCTACCGGACGTTACGAGTTAGGCTAGAGATCTCCATGACCGAGATGCGCAAAGACCGACGCGCGCCAGCGTCGCTCAAGGTCAAGTACAAGAGCGCGACCGTCGACGAGTTCATCGAGCACTTCGGCACCGATGTCTCGCGCGGCGGCATCTTCATCAAGACGAAGAAGCCGCTCGACACCGGCGCGCTGCTCAAATTCGAATTCCAGCTCCACGACGGATCAGCCGTGATCCACGGCGTGGGCCGGGTGGCCTGGCGGCGCAGCGAGCAGAACGCTCGTCCCGAGGCGCCCGCCGGGATGGGCATCAAGTTCATCAAGCTGGACGAAGCGAGCCGCGCCGTGGTGGAGCGCATCGCGGTCGCACAGGGCAACAAGGTTTCCCGCTTCGACCAGACCGAGGGCGCCGAGCATGCGCTACCCCTCCGCTCCGAGCCGCCGCCACCAGAACGCGAGCCCGCACCGGCTGTGCCAGCCGCCAGGCAGAGCCTGCCGGCTGCGCGCGCCAGCGTGCCGGCCGCGTCGCCGCAAGCATCGGCTGCGCCGCCCCCCGCGAGAGAGAGTCTGCCTTCGCCCCAAACCAAGAGCAGCCTAGCGCCGCCGCTGCGGCGAGCTACGCCGCAGGCGATGCCGCACGTGCAACCGCAGACAGCTGGCTCCGAGCCGCTCAGCGCACCACCGCCACCAGCACGCAACAGCACCCCGCCCGCACTCGCGAGCGCTGTTCCAGATCTCTTCACCGAAACCCCGGCGCGCACTTCCGCGCCCAACCGCCCCAGCCGCCCCAGCCGCCCCAGCCGCCCCAGCCACCCCAGCCGCCCCAGCCGAACCCCGGTTCCGCAGGCTGCGTCTGGCCGCAACTCGATCCCGGGCACCGCGCCCTCGCTGCCGCGCCCGCCCAGCGCTGCGACCGCTGCTGCTGCGAAGCTCCCCAAAGGGATGGTCGGCTCGTTCTTCGGCGACGAGGCGCAACCATCGCCGAAGCCGGCCAAGAGCGCGCGCGACACCAGCGAGTTTCTGGCGAGCGCGTTCAGCGCGGGCGGTGCCGGACAAGCGGTGCGCGCCGCGGCACGCGCTCAGGTCGAGGAGGCACGCCGCAGCGAAGCCCCGCCGGGACTCGGACAAGAGCTC
>JADGRG010000399.1 GCA_017881145.1 Sandaracinaceae bacterium
CTGCAGCGAGAGCCCGTTGCGAGGCAACTTCGGCCGCTTCGGCGCGGACCACATCGGCATCACACTCCCGGGCGCGCCCGATGCGGCCACCCGCTTGATCGCCGCCGCGCGTGAAGCCGGCCTTGCCACTCGCGAGATTGCCGCGGAGGGCCTCGACCACGGGACCCTGGTGCCCCTGCACTTCGCGCACCAAGCGGGCTGGGCTGGCCGCACCTTGCTGGTAGCGCTGCCCTACCCTGGCACCAGCACCGAAGCCTCGATGGGACGCGCCATCGCGCAAGCTGCAGGCGAAATGAATGAACGCTGGGCCATCCTCGCCTCGGGCGACATGAGCCACCGACTGATCCCGAGCGCACCTTCCGGATACCACCCGCGCGCCAAGGAATTCGATCGCACGTTCAAAGCGCGCATCGACGCCGGTGACCTATCCGGAGCATGCGGGGTGGACCCTGACTTGCGCGAGATCGCTGCTGAAGACGTGGTGGATTCATGCACGGTGGCTGCGGCAGCGGTCGACTACCAGAGTGACGGCCACCGCACCTACAGCTACGAAGGACCCTTCGGCGTGGGCTACTTGGAGGCCGTGCTCTACGAGGCTGCACCGCCGCGCGAGGGCGGCGCCAAGCTCCACGACGAGCGCAATCACAGCGAAGGACGCCCCTGGCAGAGCATGTTGCGACTCGCGCGCGAAGCGATCGCCGCCAAGATCACGCATTCCGCGCTGCGACCGCAACGCTTGCCCATCCCCTGGAACAACCCGCAGGGTGTCTTCGTAACGCTGCGTGATAACCGCGGTGAGCTGCGCGGTTGCATCGGTCACGTCGAAGCGCTCTATGGAACGCTGGCGGACGAGATCGCAGCCTGTGCGGCCGCGGCCGCCACGCAAGACACGCGCTTTGCGAGGGTTTCTCCCAGCGAGCTGACAGAGCTCTCGATCGAGATCTCGCTGCTCAGCAAACCGGAGCTGGTGGCCGATCTCTCGCTCCTCGATCCCAAGCAATACGGTGTCATCGTCTCGGCGGGGCGAGCGCGTGGCGTGCTGCTGCCTGATATCCCGGGCGTGGAGACCGCCGAGGAGCAGGTGCGCATCGCCGCTGCGAAGGGCCATCTGCCCGCGGGCCGGCCGTGGACGATCGAGCGCTTCACCGTGCACAAGCAAAGCGAGAGCGGTCTGCGCGAGCGCGAGGCTTCTGCAGGGCAGGGACAGCCGGTGCCCGATGAGTGACGCGCAGGCTGGCGAGCTGCGCCGCCACCAAATGGTGGAGCGGCAACTGCGTGCGCGTGGCATCCGCGATGAACGCGTCCTGGCCGCGATGGACAGCGTGCCACGGGAAGAGTTCGTTCCACCCTCGCACGTCTTTCGGGCCTACGACGACTGCGCGCTGCCTTTAGCGCACGGCCAGACCATCTCCCAGCCCTACATGGTGGCCAGAACCATCGAGCTGGCGCGGGTCGGTCCCGACGACATCGTGCTCGAAGTTGGCCTGGGCTCCGGCTACCAAGCGGCCGTGCTGGCTCGCCTTTGCGCACGCGTCTTTGGCATAGAGCTGCTCCCCGAGCTGGCAGCAAGCGCACGAGCAGCACTGGCGCGGATCAGCACCCAAAACGTCGAAGTGCTGGTCGGCGACGGCTCCCTCGGGCATGCCGACGCGGCACCCTACGACGCCATCGTGGTCGCGGCTTCGGCGCCAGGCCTACCACCTTCGCTCGTGGACCAACTGAAGCTCCACGGCAGGCTGGTCATTCCGATCCGCAACGCTGGCGTCGACAAGCTCACCGTGGTCGAGCGCACCCAGCACGGCCTCACCCGCACCGAGCACGAGAGCTGCGTGTACGTGCCATTGCGCGGCGCCGCCGGCTGGGCGGACGACGAAGTCTGAGCCAACGCAGCGTTGTAGAGCTCAGCGCGTCAAGACGCGGCTGATTCTTGCTCGGCGTGCTCGAGCCGCTGGCGCATCTTGGCCAGCGCCAGCGCCTGGATCTGGCGGATGCGCTCGCGCGAAAGATTGTACATATCGCCGATCTCTTTGAGCGTGCGCTCTTCGCCGCCTTCGAAACCGAAGCGATAGCGCAGGATCTGTGCTTCGAAGGGCGAGAGGCCCTGCAGGAGCAGCAAGAGGTCTTGCTTGCGACCACCTTCCAGCACGCGGTCTTCGGCGCTGGTTTCGTCCTCGTAGCGCAAGAGGTCGACGAAGGTCCGATCGCTGTCAGCGCCAACCGGAGCATCCAGAGAGAAATGGCCCTCGGTGGCGAGCTCCTCTGCCGCGAGCACCTTCTCCGCCGGCAAGCCAGTCTCTTCCACCAACTGGGCCAGGGTCGGCCGCATGCCGGTTCGAGTGGCCATGGTGCGCTTGGCCCTCGCGACCCGAGCACGCGTCTCGAGAGCGTGGACCGGGAGCCGCACGATACGCCCCTTGTCGGCGAGCCCGCGGGTCAGCGCGTGGCGAATCCACCACGAAGCATAGGTGCTGAAGCGGAAGCCACGTCGATAGTCGAAGCGCTCGACAGCTTTGATCAGCCCGAGGTTGCCTTCCTGGATCAGGTCGGAAAGTGGCATGCGCTGCGTGCGTGCATAGCGTCGCGCCATGCTTACCACCAAGCGCAGATTCGCCGCGACGAAGCGGTCCTTGGCCTGCTGCTGGTCTCGACGCGAGCTCGCGATGTCCGCGAGATAACGCTGCGTTGCCTTGGTCAGCTTGGCCGGGCGCAGCCCTGCGAGATCGTCCTCGCCGCCAGAGCAGAGGTAGTGCGCAGCGGCGTGCGCCGCCTTCACTGCGCTGCGCTGGATGTCCACCTCGCGCAGCTTGGCAGCGAGACGCTCTGCCGCACGGTCATACCGCGCTCGGGTAGTGCGCGGCGCCTTGCTGCGCGCGGCACTTGGCGCGAGCCTAGCAAGGCGTTGCAGCTCGGCGGGAGGCCCCTCTTCCAGCTCGGCAAGCTCGCGATCCACGGCGTCCTTGATGGACGGAAACACCGCGGGCGAAGAAAGCAGGGCGCGCCAATAGGCAATCTCCAGCCGCTCGACGTCCTGCGCCAGAGCGATTTCCTCGTCGCGGGACAGCAGGCCGTAGGCCGAGAGGTCCGTCAGGTAGCGAGCCAGCGAGGCGTCGGATACGAGCTGGCTTACCATGCTCGTTGGGGCCGCGCTCTGGGCTTGAGGTTTATTGTTGGCGTTGCTCATGGCGTCCTTTGGGCAGAGGTTTCCCCCCGGAGGGTCGGCCGCGCTGGCTACCCACTGGTTTCCTCGAAAGCCCTCTCTCTCGACATATACAAGCGCCGGAAGGGCCTACTTGTTCCAGCGAGCAATATGGGGACGAGAAAAAACGTGTCAAGCCGTGGAGATAGCCGAGGCAGCCAAGAGCGCTGATATTGCCCAGCAATTTGTCAGGGCCCGGGGAGCCCGGCGTGCCCGCGACGGCAGCGCGCGTAGATAGGCGTGGGGTACTTCCATATGCGTCTCGCGCACCGCGCCGTCCGAGCTGCCACCCGTTTGCTACTGCCCGTGGGGGAGTTGGCCGAGGTTGAGCGCCTCGCGCTCGACGACGCTGGCCACGGCTACGACGCCCTGGGTATGCACCGCGATTGGGTGGGGCTCGCGGCGGCCGTGCTTCTGCCCATGCACCGCTACTACTTCCGAGTGCAAGCACAGGGCGCTGAACACATTCCGCAGCACGGACCTGCGATTCTGGTCGCCAACCACGGGGGAATGTTGCCGCTCGACGCAGCCATGCTTGGCTGCGATGTGTGGCTCCGAACCAGGCCGGCGCGCGTGCTGCGCCCCAGCACCGACTTCTTCGTGCCGCGCCTCCCCATCGTGGGAACGATCTTCTCGCGGATCGGGATGGCCAGTGGCACGCCGAGCAACGTTCGTCACCTGCTGCAACGCGGTGAGCTGGTGCTGGTCTTCCCCGAAGGCACGGCGGCCATCGGCAAGCCCAAGAGCGAGCGCTACCAGATCCAAAAGTGGAGCATCGGGCACGCGGAGCTAGCGCTGCGTTACGGCGTGCCGGTCGTGCCGGTGGGCATCGTCGGTCCTGAGGAGCAGTGGCACGAGCTGACGCGCCTTACCCGCATTCCCCTCTTCGGCGCGCCTTACCTGCCGGTGCCGGTCAGCCTCGTGCCGTTGCCCGTGCGTTATCACATTCGTTATGGCTCGGCGCTGCACTTCGGCTCACCACACCCGCGTCCGGATCCCGAGCGCGTGGAACGAGCCGCGCAGACCACCCGAAAAGCCGTCGACAGCTTGATCGCCGGAGCTCTGCAGGAACGGAAAGGACTCTTCCTATGAACGACTCGGCCCGACGCGTTCTTGTGACGTTTGCCGGCACGGAGCTTGGGCGCGCGCTCGTCCGGGAGCTCTTGCGAGAGGCCTCGACCGAACGAGTGCTCGTGTTGGGCGCGAATCCATCGCTGCTACCTACAGGCGACGCAAGATTGATCTTCGCGCAAGCCGATGTGCACCGACGCCGCGACGTGTGGAAGCTGCTCTTGTCGCAGGCGCTCGACGAGCGCATCGACGCCATCGTGCACGACCCGCTCGAGCCAAGCGCAGATGCCGCACACCGCGGAGCTTGGCACGCCGACGTGTCGACCCTGCGACAGCTGCTGCAACTCGCGGAAGAACACCCGACCATCCGCCACTTCGTGCTGCGTTCCTCGATCGAGGTCTATCGCGTCAGCGCCGAGCAACCGGTGCTGATCGAAGAGGATCATCCACTACACCTGACGCGGCACATGGACGAACGCACTCGCTCGCTGCTCGAAGCGGACCTCTACACGTGCTCGCGCATTGCCCAAAGCCGCTTGCAGATCAGCGTGCTGCGCTGTGCCGAAGTGTTGTGGCCGAAGTGCGGCTCGGAGCTCTTCGACTACCTCTGCGCCCCCGTCTGCTTTCGTCCGCTCGGCTTCGATCCGATGTTGAACCTGCTGACTCCCGAAGACGCCAGCCTGGCGCTGCGCCTGGCACTGCAGGCCAGCGCGCGCGGGGTCTTCAACATCCCGGGCAAGGACACTCTGCCTCTCTCCGAGCTGGTCCATGCGCTGGGCCGCTTCGGGGTGGCGCTGCCGGGCACTCTGCTCTCGCCACTCTACCTGCTGCGCCGTGCGGCCACGCGCGCCGAGTTTCGCTACGCAGCGAACCGTGGGCGCTTCCACTACAGCGGCATTCTGAGCGGCGTCCGCGCCAAGCTCGAGCTCGGCTACGCCCCGCGGGCAGGCCTCGAGTTCAAGACGTTGGGAAGAGAGGTCACCCAGCACACTCGGCGCTTCTTGCACGTGCCGGGTCGATTTCGGCCTTGAAACGCGCTGCAACGTCACGTTGCAGGCCGGTGTGCGATCTCAGGACGGGGATGTCTGATCGTCCACTGTGACCTCGAGAATCAGCCTGCGACCCACTCGCCCTGCCAGCGTAGAGAGCAGCGTGCCCGCGCGCATCGTCCAGCCATACTTGCCATTGAGGGCGGCGTAGGCGCGTTCGATCCTCTCGGGCTCGTCATCGACTGCACGGCAGCGTCCCGGCAGCCAGCCACCCGAGACCTTGCCACGGACGTCGCAGCGGGCGACCTGGACCACCGGATTGCGCCGGATTCGCTTGACCTTGTAAGAGGTGCCGTCGGTGAAGATGACCAGCGTCGCGTCGAGCGTCGCAAACCACACCGGCGTGGCCACCGGCGTGCCGTCCTTCTTGTAGGAGCGCAGGCTCAGGTACTTGGCGCCTTCGAGCGAGCGTGGCACTTCGTAGGTCATGCGCATCCTCCTGTGCTGACCTCGTCTCGCGAGCCACGCCTGCCTGCAGGCGCCGCGATCCGATGCCAGTGCTGCGGTATAGTACACCGAAACCGCCGCGCCCGGAGTGTGCCCTGTTTCCTCGACACCGCCGCGCTCACTTCCGTTGCCGCACTGGCCGCCGTGATGCAGCTGCGCTACTTGCCGTGGCGCGATGGCTTGCTCGGCAACCGCAGCCGCGAGAGATCGCCCGATCGCAGGCTCGGCTCGCGGAACGCCATATTCCAGGGATCGAGGCGCGGCATGGGGTTGAACCGCTTCCTGTGCACGGGCAGGATGGCCCGCACATGCCAACGCTCCAAAGCTCGCCGCTAGCGACGCCTCCGCCTCAGCCTCCCATGGAGCGTCGTGTGTTCGCTAACCGCACGCTGAACCTGCGCGGCATCAAGGCCGTCGGCTGCGACATGGATTACACGCTGATCCATTACCGCCACGACCTCTGGGAGAAGCTCGCATACCAGCACGTCGTGCGGCGGATGGCCGAGGCCGGCTGGCCAGTCGACGGTCTCGCCTTCGATCCGGAGTTCGCGACCCGCGGGCTGATCGTCGATCTCGAGCTCGGCAATCTCGTCAAGGCGAGCCGCTTCGGCTACGTGACGCGCGCCTGCCACGGCATGCACATGCTCAGCCACGAAGAACAGCGGGCACGCTATTCGCGCGTGCTCGTCGATCTCTCCGAGCCGCGCTGGGTTTTCCTCAACACGCTTTTCTCGCTCTCCGAAGCCTGCCTCTACGCACAGCTCGTCGAACGGCTGGATGCAGGAGCCATCAAGCAAACCATGGGCTACCGCCAGCTCTACGAAGCGGTGCGCTCCAGTGTCAATGTCGCGCACATGGAAGGCGCCCTCAAAGCCGAGATCATGCGCGACCCCGACACCTTCGTCGTACCGGATCCTGAGCTTCCGTTAGCGCTTCTCGATCTCAAGCACTCCGGCAAGGTGCTCATGCTGATCACGAACTCGGAGTGGAGCTACACCCGCGCCATGATGAGCTACGCCTTCGACCGGTACCTACCCGCGGGCAGCACGTGGCGAGATCTTTTCGACACTGTGGTGGTCGAGGCGCGCAAGCCCGGCTTCTTCACCGAGGCTTATCCCATCCTGGAAGTGGTCGACGACGAAGGTCTCTTGCGCCCTTGCACCGGCAAGCTCGCTGCGGGTGGCGTGTATTTCGGTGGCAACGCACGCGTCATCGAAGCGCATCTCGGTCTGACGGGAGAAGAGATCCTCTACATCGGTGATCACCTCTATGCCGACGTGCATGTCACCAAGGACGTGCTGCGCTGGCGCACTGCGCTGGTGGTGCGTGAGCTCGAAGAAGAGCTCGCTGCGCTCTGTGACTTCGCCGACAAGCAGACCAAGCTGACGCAGTGCATGAACCAGAAGACCGAGCTGGAGCACAAGCAGTCGGTGCTGCGCCTTTCGCTGCAGCGTGCCGAAACCGGCTATGCCAAGGCGATCGAGGCGGGATCGGCGTCTGCCATCAAGGGGCAGCTTCACGAGCTGCGCGCGACGCTGCTCGAGCTGGACCAACGGGTCATCGAGTTGGCGCGAGAAGCCGGTCAGCTCGGCAATCGGCGCTGGGGTCTGCTCCTGCGCGCCGGCAACGACAAGAGCCGGATGGCGCGGCAGCTGGAACGCTACGCCGATATCTACATGTCACGCGTGTCGAATCTTCTCTATTACACGCCCTTTGCGTATCTACGCGCGCCTGCTGGCGTGTTGCCGCACGACCGCGTGTGACGCGAGTGCGGCGAAGAAGAAGGGCCGTCACTCAAACGTCACGCGCTTGCAATGGTGTTGCCACGTAACTTCGACAAGTTGCGCGCGCTGGGTCGGCTGTGCGCCATCCGGGTGGCCCGCTGGCATCGTCCTATCGGCCTCTTCTTCCACTAGGACAATCGTCAACGCCACGCAGAGTTCGCAGCGCAGTGCGCGAAACGTCACACAACAAACCTACGGTGCCGCCGAAACCTCGGTCTCAGAACTCCCGGGGCACAAGGAAGGAAACTTGGTCCACTATGCACATCCCATCACGCTTGTTCGATAGCCGAGCGTGGGCCGCAGGCCTCGCTGCGACTCTCGCGCTCTTGCTCGCTGCAGAGGCGCACGCTGCGCCCTGCGCGGGCCTAACCAACCCGGTCTACATCGCGGGTTCCTCCGCGGTGAAGCCTTTCGCCTCGGCGCTGGCCGCAGAGCTGGCTGCGCAGACGCCCGCCATCACGCTCATCTACCAGGGCCCGGGCTCCTGCCTCGGCGTCGGATATATGTCCGGTGCCACACCAGGATATCTCACCGGTGGCGGCACCTACTGGGACACCACTGCCAGCCCGGCCGCTTTCACGGGAACCTGCACCACCGACGACGTGGGCCACACCGACATCGTCAACATCGGCGTCTCTGATGTGTACGCGGATAGCTGCAGCGCGACGCTGCCTGCCAGCGTCCAGGACTTCCATGGTCCCGTACAAACGATGACCTTCGTGGTTCCGTACACCGCGTCCGGCAGCAACGGCTCGCAACAGAGCACGATCAGCGCCGAAGCCGCCTATCTGGTCTACGGCTTCGGTGGACACAGCACCGTC
>JADGRG010000400.1 GCA_017881145.1 Sandaracinaceae bacterium
TCCGATTGCCATCGCCGTAGCGCAACATCGTCGCTCGCTGCATCGCCTCCTGCTGCGACGACGACACAGCCAGCGGAGTCGTGATAGACGCCAGTGCCCGCGTCAGTGGAACAGCCGCGGCAGCAGGCAGAGATCGAGTAACGAATCGAGCTACGGAAACAATCATGCAGTCCTCCTGCTGTTTCGAATGGAACCAAAAGAAAGACCAGGCGGGGCGCCTATTTGAACCGAGTGTAGATGCGCCGCCGTCGACCTCGACGCGACACCGCCCCCATCACCACCCTACCTGCTCCGCATGGGTCCGACCAGTGAAAATAGCGTGCCTCTCGCCACCAGAACACCGTTCGCATCCCTAAGGTGTATGACTAGCTCAACCGGTCGCTCCGTGTTGTCCGTTGGTGTCGCGCCGGCATACGTAGCGGTGATCTCCCCGCGTGCCTTGTGGAAGTACTCCATCTCCATGCGGGTCACGATGAAGCCGCCGCGCGGGAAGGCCAGCGTTTGTCCGGGCTATCGCCCCGCAGCGCTCGTTACCTTCGGGTAGCCATTGCTGGTCATATGCAGTCCGCCCGAGACAAGTAGGATTGCGACCTCGCTCCGAAAGGTGGGAAAGACCGTGACAGTCTATGCTCCGTCTGCGCGCTCGGCTCATTCGGGCGCGCGCAAACACGCCGTGCTGGTGCCGGGCTTCGTCGGCTTCGATGCGCTCGGGCAACTGCGCTACTACCCCGGCGTGACGAGCCTCTTCCAAGACTGGCCGCGCCGGCGCGACGACGCCAGCATCGACTACTTCGACAACTTCCCAACCGCGTCAGTGGAGGTCCGCGCCCACCGCCTCGCTGGCTACCTCGCGAAGAAAGTGTCACGCGGCGAGATCGCGCCACACGACGAGGTCACGCTGATCGGACACTCGACCGGTGCCTTGGACATCCGCGCGCTGCTGCGCATCATCACCACCAACGCCACGACCGAGGTCAGCGACGGCCACCCTGTGCCGAACAACGTGTTGCTCGGCACGCTCAAGCGCGTGGTGTTCCTTTCGGCGCCGCACTTCGGCACGAACGTCGCTGACTACGCCGCGCGCTTTCAGCCAGTGATCCAGGGCGTCGTACAAGACCTCGGGCTCGGTCTTCAGCTCAATCGCGCGCCGATCTCCGACCTGCGACGGTGGGTTGCCGAGCGGCTTCCTGCTCCACGCTCGGATTTCACCAAAGCCATCGTTGACGCGCTGGACGAGAGCGACGAGAGCCAGGCCACGACCGCAAAGCAACGAGCTGACAGCCGTGACGCGCGCGCCGAGCTCGCGCTGTGGCTTGAGCACATGAGCAAGGATTTCGGCGCGGTGCACGATCTCACGACGTACCCTCACGTGCGCCGGGGGTGGAAGAGCCCTGCTCACTTCACGCTCGAAGAACGCAGCGCTGAACTCGCGAGCTGGCCACCCGGCCTGCAGACGCGGTCTTATGTCACGATGATCCCGAAGCCCGCTTCCAATGGCTACGCATGCCTGGTTCGACCGCTGGGCGTCACCTCTTGGCCGCTCGACCGCGTGTACGAAGTGTTCAGGTTGCTGGCGCGCGCGTGGCTCATCCCGATCGTCCCGCAGGCTGCTGTGGGCGCGCGCACAAGCCTGGAAACCCTGCCTGGCCTGGGCTTGCTGCTCCGGCTGCAAGCGCAGCCTGAGGCCCTGTTCGAGTTCGCGCATGCGATATGTGCTCAGGGGCGCTTCGACCGCCCGTCCGCTGTCGCGACCCCACCCGAGCTCGTCCCGCTCGCGGGCGGCGCGCCCGTCAGCAGCGCCGCGATCGACCGCAGCGCGAACGACGGCATCGTCAACACGGCTTCGATGCTCTGGCCCCACGTCGCCGGCAGCGACGATCACAAACACTTTCTCGTCCACGCCGATCACGCCGACGTTATCGGACACTACGCGTGGCGCCGCACCACGCGAGCGAGCGCGGCCCGCACCTACACGGCGTACGATCTCTTCCAATCCGACTCGGGCTTCGGCGATGCCCAGTTCACGGCGCTATGGCACGACATCTTCGAGTTCGCGTTCGGGTGACCGGTGGCCACGCTGGGGAGCGCTCTTGCCGGCTCACGGACCTACTCCGAGGCCCTTGGTGCGCCGCCGACGGCGGTTCTCGAACTGCCGACCCTGCCACTGCGCGAAGGGTTCGAGCCCAAGATGAAGCTGCTGCGTCGCGTCGCACAGGTCTTCCAGTCCATACGGCCCGCGATGGTGTTCTGCGAACTTCGCGAGCCGACCCCCAGCTTCCTGCCAGCATGAGGGCGCGCCCATTGGGCTCATCAACTCTGCTGCGGTGAGAACCAAGACCGGGTTGCGCCATTTGCCAGCAGCTAAGTGGCGACGCCCTGCCTGTGCGATCTTTCCGATCGCTCGCTTCTCCCTCGGGTCGAGCTCGTCCTTGAGCGTCACGAACGCCAGGGTGGCCCCCGGAAACAACTGGGCGAGAGCCTTCGCGCGCGTGACTTCCTTCGGACCGAACGCAGTTCCGAAACTCTTGCATTCGCCGAGGATCAGCGCTGGCGCGGAGTCATCGAACCGCGATGCCCTCCACCACGCGGCGAAGAGCCTAGCCAGCATAAACGATGCCCCCGCGCGGCGGCCCCGCGACGTTGTGATAAACTGCAGGGACGTCGCGGGGCCGCGGCCCCGCCACCTACCGGGCTCAGCCGGGCCTTCGCAGCTGAAGCACAAATCCGTTAGGGGGACCGAGACTTCATCCGTCCGACGTCTTGTTCGTCCAGGATTCGCCTCTAGAATAGGCCATGCTGATCTGGTTGGAGAGGTTTGTACTTGCGGTCTGCGCCACGTCGTTCGTCTCCTTGGTACTTCTGAATCTGATGAAGTTCGACCCTTTACAGCGTGGGTCTCTCGGAATTGCGATTGCCGCAGTCTCCGTGTTTGTCGGCGCGACAATCTCCAACGGCCGGTCGTCGCCTTCCGCAGACCCGCCAGCGCAGCCATCTTCACAGATCCCGGAGA
>JADGRG010000401.1 GCA_017881145.1 Sandaracinaceae bacterium
CACCGCTGGCGTCGGAGGCACTCGCGTCGCTTACCGCGGCATCGGCAGACGCATTCTTCGTGCTCGAAGGCGAGGACGAACACGCAACGATGTGTGTGACCACAGCCACATAACAGATCATGTGGGCGAGATTCATGATGACAGTTGTGCTTTGGGTGCTCATAGAGACCCGCGACTCTTGCACGTGTGGCGAGCGACGAGCAAGCCAAGTGGGTGCAGGCCGGATAGTCTGCACTAACGCTGGCGCCCCGCGCCGCGGGAACGCGCGCAGTGCGCGATGCGCATGCTGTCTCGAGCTGGGTGGCTTCTCCTCTGCCACAGGCGCCTGGGCCTGTGCGCGGATCCCAGGTGAACCAGCAGGAGCAGCGCGGCGCACGAAGACGCAAACTTGGACAGGCAGGCGCTCACTATGACCTCCGAGCCCACGCTGCGGCCCCAACCAACCATGACGCCCCGGAAATGGAGTCCGTCAGAAGCGCCGCGCGGAACAACCCTCGCGGGCAACGCCATCCGTGTGCGGGGTTGAGTGCTGCCCGCCTGGTTGTGACAGGAAAAATGACGAGGCCCGGCACAAGCCCGCACCTGACGAGCTACGCGCGCACTCGTCCCAGCGGTCGGCCACTCAAGGCGGACCTCATCGCTCACCGATGTACGCCGGGCAGCTTCAGCCAGCCGCGTCTGGCAGCTGCAGAACGCTGACCATGTGGCCGCACGCGATGGCAGGTGCGGTGGCGGCGTCGGCCCTGGCGCTTACCTGGGAGACGGCAAGCTTCGCGGTGCTGGCGTTCCCATTCGCAGTGCGCGAGGCATCTGGCCCCAGAGGAACCCATGGACTTGAACGAGGCCATCCATGCGCGCCGCGCGGTGCGCTCGTACCTTCCCGAAACCGTCGACGAAGCCAGCATCCGCCTGCTCTTGCGTGCGGCCACGCAGGCGCCCAGCGCGATGAATGCGCAGCCCTGGGCGTTCGTGATCGTGCAGGACAAGGCGCGGCTCGCGCGCTACTCGGACCGTGCCAAAGCGGCCCTCTTGGCGAAGAGTGCCGGGGATCCCAAGGCCGAGCGTTATCGACAGATGCTCTCGGATCCCAAGTTCAACATCTTCTACGACGCAAGCACGCTGATCGTGATCTGTGCGGACCAGAGCGGCGCCTACGCGCAGGCGGATTGCTGGCTCGCCGCCCAGAATCTCCAGCTCGCTGCGGTCGCGTCCGGACTCGGCACTTGTTGTATCGGCTTTGCATTGCCCACGCTGAACGAGGCGGAAGTCAAAGCCGAGCTGGCCATTCCGCAGCGCATGGGGGCGATCGCGGCGTTGATCGTGGGCAAGCCGCGCGGGCAACCGGAGCCCGTCCCGCGCAAAGAACCGGCGGTGTTGTCCTGGTTGCGCTGAAGAGGTGTCCAGAAATGGCTCATAGCGGCTTACGTCCTCGAAAAAATCCTCGAAATACACGAGTATTCCTGCGGTTTTTTCTGCGGGCGCGCTCGCTCTGCGCCGATTTCTGGACACCTCTTGAGTGGGGAGCCAGATGAATAGCGTGACGGGTCGATGCATGTTCTTGACGCTGAGCGCGGCACTATCGTGTGCGCGTGCAGCGCCGGACACATATGCCGGGTTCGTCGACGCCCCGGTCGCTGCGGTGGCGGCGCCCGTCAGCGGGCAAGTGGTGCACGTGCTGGTTCGAGAAGGTGAGCGGGTCAAGCGCGACCAGCTCCTTTCGCGCCTGGATTCTCGCGAGCGTGCGGCGCTGGTCGCGCAAGCGGAGGCCAACGTGCAGCACGCGCGCGAGGCGTTGCACGAGGCCGAGCACAACGCCGAAGCCGTGGCTCCGACACTGCGCGCCGCCGAGGCCGACGAGGCACGGCAGCGCGCCGAGCGCGACGACGCGCAAGCCGAGTTCGAGCGAGCGCAACGCCTCCTGCAAGTTGGTGCGAGCTCGCAGGCCCAACTCGATGCTGCTCGGGCCCGCATCGACTCGGCACGCGCCAGCGTCGCTTCCGAGGGTGCCAGCCGCCAGGCGACGCGCGGCCGCGTGATGACTGCGCTTGCAGGAGTCCGGACCGCGCGCGCCGCGGTCCAGAGCAGCGAGGCTGCGCTAGAGCTCGCGCGCGTGCAGCTGGCACAGACCGAGATTCGCAGCCCGTTCGACGGTCTGATCGCCGAGCAGAGCCTGCAGCCTGGAGAATGGGCTGCGCCTGGCACCCCGATCGTGAGCATCGAAGATCTGGCTCGACAATGGGTGCGCGTCGACGTCGAAGAGACCGAGCTGCATGCCTTGCGCCTCGGCACCCTTGCGGAGATCCACGTGGTGGCTTTTCCAGGTCGGCGCTACCCGGGTCACGTGATCGAGATCGGCGCGGAGGGGGAGTTCGCGCTCAACCGCGACGTCAAGCGTGGCCGCCCGGACGTGCGCACGTTTCGCGTGCGAATCAGTTTCGACAAGGTCGAGGACGAGCTGCGCCCAGGCATGACGGCGGAGGTGATCCTGACATCGCCGGAGCGCAAGCCGTGACGGCTGCGATCGAAGCGCACCAGCTCACCCGGCGTTTCGGGAAGTTCGTGGCGGTCGATCATGTCGACCTGCGCGTAGAAGACGGCGAGCTCTTCGGATTGCTCGGCCCCAATGGTGCGGGCAAGACCACGCTTATCCGTATGCTGACGGGCCTGCAATCGATCAGCGAGGGCAGCGCGCGAGTCGCAGGTGTTGATGTCCGCCGGGACACCGCCGCGTTGCGTCGCGCGATCAGCGTGGTCCCTCAAGCGTTGACCTCGGACCTGGATCTGACCGGCTACGAAAACCTCGACATCTACGCGCGCTTCTTCAGCGTGCCGCGCGCACAGCGACAACCCCGCATTGAAGAGCTGCTCAAGAGCGTGGAGCTCTGGGATCGGCGCCAGGATCTGGTCAGCACCTACTCGGGCGGCATGCGTCGGCGCTTGGAGATCGCGCGTGGGCTCATCCATCGACCGCGCGTGTTGTTTCTGGATGAGCCGACCATCGGGCTGGATCCGCAGAGTCGCCACGTGATCTGGGACTTGATGCGCGAGCTGCGCAAAGGCGGTGGTTTGACGATTTCGCTGACGACTCACTACCTGGACGAAGCCCAAGCGCTCTGCGACCGCGTGGCCATCGTCGATCGAGGTCGCATCGTCGCGCTCGGCACTCCAGCCGAGCTCAAGGCGGCCGTCTCCGGCTCCGACACACTGGAGATTACGGTAGACGCGCCGATCAGCGACACGCTGGCAAGCGCGATATCGCAGCTGCCGGACGTGCGCAAGCTGGACCGCGCGGATGTGCAGCTGACGGTGCACGCTGATGGCGGCACGCGTCTTCTGCCACGGGTCATCGAGGTGCTCTCGGCTGCCGGCATCAAAGTGCTTGCAGCAAGTGTGAGCCAGATCAGCCTCGAGGACGTCTTCATCCACCTCACCGGTCGCTCCATGCGCGACAACGCAGCCAACTCGCACGACGCGCGGCGTGCCGGGCTGCCGAGGAGGTTCTCGTGAAGACGCTGGCGGTCTTCGAGCGCGACTTGCGACGCATGCTGCGCAATCCACTGACGCTCTTCAGCTCGGTGCTGATGCCGCTGCTCTATCTAGTGATCCTGGGCAACTCGCTGCAGGGTCCCATCAAAGGTCTGCCGCTGGGCGTGGTTGCGCTGGACCGTGGGCCGCAGGCGCGTGCGCTGCTGGGGGCGCTGCAGGCGGTGGAGCACGGTCCGGGTACGGTGCGCCTCTTTCCGCTCTCGGACGAAAGGCGTGCGCTCGGTCTGCTTCGGGACGGAGCTCTCTCGGGCTATCTCGTGGTGCCGCCGCATTTCTCGTCGGACATCGCTCGAGGCGAGAGCGCCAGCGTAGGTTTGTACTTGGACAACGTCGATGCCGTGGCCGCCGCTGCGCTGCAAGGCGCGATCGTAGGCGCGCTGCCGGCGATGCGCAGGCCTCTGGCCCGCTTCGAGTTGCACCTCGGTGAAGCGAAGGTATTGCCGCAAGAGATCTATCCGCGCGTCGACTACGACACCTCGCTCGTCCCGGCGGTGGTGGTGATGGCGATCTTCATGGGCAGCATGATCGCAGGCGGTTTCAACCTGGTGATGGACCGCTTTCTGGGTGTGCACGAGAGCTACCTCTCGACGCCGCTCTCGCGCCTCAACATCGCGCTGGGCGTGCTCGCGAGCGGGACGGTCGTCACCATGGTGTCGAGCAGCGTGGTGCTCTGGAGCGGGCTCTTGATCACTGGCGGGCGTGTTCACGGTGGCCTTGCAGGTTATTCGGCTCTTCTCGCTGTGCAGCTGCTCACCACCTTCGGGCTTCTGGCGATGATGATGGCGGTGCTCGGGCGTGCCTCACACCCGCGCATCAGCGGGGTGCTCAGCGGGTTCCTCAACGTGATTCTCTTCTTCCCGAGCGGTGCCCTCTACCCGCTCGCCAGCTTTCCAGGTTGGTTGCGCGTGATCGCCATCGCGGATCCGGAAACCCACGCCGTCGCCGCGCTGAAGGCGATCTTGTTCCGCAACGGCGACCTGGCGGCAGCCGGTGAGCACGTGCTCTTTCTCGCCGTGTTCGCGGTCGGCATGACTGCGGTGGCCGTGACCACGCTCAAGCGCACACTCTGAGGCTTCCGCTGGGGCAGCAGCTCTCACCCCTTCGGGTGTCACGAAGCGCGTCAGGGCGGCCTCGGACCGCAGCCGCCGCGCCGGCTCCCGACCCGACTAGGCGCCGCGAGTTCGAGCAGATCCTCTAGAATCGTCGTCTGGTCATTGCGCGCAGCCGCTCAGGGCAGCTCGAATGGACCCGGATCCGTCGGCGCCGAGCGCAGAAGCCCAGCGCGATCGAGGGTGACCTCGGGCAACAGCGCCCCGCGGTTCAAGAAAGGCGCCGACGCCGTGGGCTTATAGCCGTTGGGGTCGTTGGCCAATGCGCCAGGAAACGCGGTGAACCAGCCGGTGTCGAACGTCGCGAGCACGAGCTCGTTGCCGCCGGGCGTGCGCCCGTTGACGACGCCCGAGATGTAGACGTTCTGCTCGTAGACATTCGCGTTCGTCGTTCCGTCCACTTCCATCAAATCGCCGTTGGCGACCGAGCTCAGGAAGATGTTGTTCTTCACCAGATTGCGATCGGAGTTGACGATGAACGACACCGCTTCGCCGCCGGCCGTGCGTGTGGTGAAGAGGTTGTGAAAGACGAGGTTGTCGGTCGAGCCGAGCTTGGGGTTGTCCGTCTCTTGCCAGAAGCTCACACCGTGCGTGGTCGGCAGCGCGAAGATGTTGTTCCGCATGACGCTGTGACGCACCGAGGTAAAGTTCGCGCCTTGCGCGTTGGAGTGATGGAAGAAGTTGTTCTCGACGAGCACGAAGTCGCTCGCACCTTTGCCGCCCTCGCTGTTGCCCGCGAGGTCGTCGCAATCAGGGACGTTGTAGATCTGGTTGTCGCAACACGAGAGCGGGTCGGCGTTGATTTGAAAGTCCGACGAGTGAGTGCTGTACGTCTCGTTGTTGCGCGCAATCAGCCAGTCGCTTCCATTCGACAGATAGATGCCGTGCCCGTCGCCCGCGCCGGCGTCGTGCGCGGTGTTGCCTTCGATCACGAACCAGTCGGCTTCGCCGGTGAAGAAAGGATCTCTGTTCTGGTCATGCCCGAGGTTGTGCAGCACGGCGACCCCTTTGCTGTGCATGCTCGCCGCGTAGTCGGAGCCCACCGCGCGCACGCCGTAGACGCCGCCGATGAGCTCGAAGCCGTCGACGGCCACGTAGCTCGCCGCCTCGAAGTTGAAGCACGACGCCCGGCCGGTGTTGCAGCAGTTGATCTGAACGCCCAGGCTCGCGCCGTTGCGCTCAGCGTAGAGCACGATCGGCGCGTCGTAGGTTCCACTCTGGGTGTCGTCGAGCTGGAAGCAGCCATCGTACTTGCCCTTCAGAAACTCCACCTTCGTTCCGGGCGTGGCCTGGCTGAGGCCAGCGGTGGGTGAGGCAGGAGTCGCCGCGTTGGTGCCGTCGCCCGCGCCGTTGGGGCTGACGTAGATCGTCTTCGACGGCACCCATGTCGGGTCCGTGTAGTAGCGGTTGAACTTCTCGCGGAAGCCCATGTAGCTCGCTCCGCGAGAAATCGCCGGCTGCGTCATCGGCACGGTCGGAGGGACATCCGTCGAGCCGGCCGAGCCTCCGCCGCCGCCTGTGCCTCCGCCGCCGCCTGTGCCTCCGCCGCCGCCTGTGCCTCCGCCTCCGCCTCCGCCTCCGGAGGAACCGCCTCCTCCCGACTTGCCTCCGCCAGCGCCTCCGCCAGCGCCTCCGCCGGCTCCGGAGCCGCCTCCCGCGCCCACTCCGCCAACAGCACCCGAGCCACCCGAGCCAGCGTGTACGCCGCTAGAGTCTGCAGAACCGCCACAGCCGACGAACAGCGCGAGCGCGCAAGCCAGGAGGACGAATCGAGACATCCGCGAA
>JADGRG010000402.1 GCA_017881145.1 Sandaracinaceae bacterium
GCATGACCGAGTGAGCGCGGCCGACCCGGCACGGAGCTGGGATCTGGCTCTGATCGCTGAGCTCTCGTTTCAGCCCGGTATGCGTTCTGCACGAACACTGCGGGCCGAGCTCACGCAGCGCTCACAGCTCGCCGAACGATGTTCAGCCGACGAACCCTGCGCTGTAGCGTCGCTCTGCGCCTGGGAAGAAGCCGCGACCACCGAAGCGCTCGCCCTCTGGAACGATGGAGTCTCACCATGAAGACCTGGCCCTCGTCTCTCGCCCTGCTCGTGCTCACCGCAACGCCTGCGCTGGCTCAAAGCGAGGGCGCGCTCGAAGAAGTCGTGGTGGAGGAATTCTCGGCGCCGCCGGGCACTGCGCCGGTACCCGAAAGTGCTGCGGCCGAGAGCCCTACCCGCACCGAGCCGGTCACGACCGAGGCCATCGCTGCGCTGCTTGCGCGCTACGCACACGAGCCCTCGGTCGACGAGGTGGTCAAAGCAGCGCTGGCGGCAGCCGCGCTCGACCCCGAACGCTTCGCGAACATGGCCCGCCGCGCACGGCTGCGGGGCCTCTTGCCGATCGTAGAGGTCGGTGCGCGCCGCGGCCAAGGCATCAACCTGAGCTCCGCCACTGCCGCCAGTGCGAACGGCCTGCAGCTCAAGACCGCCGACGATCTCATGCTGGAAGCCAGCCTGCGTTTCGACCCAGCTCGGCTGCTCTTCGCCACCGAAGAGGTCGGCATCGCGCGCGAGGCTCGCTGGGATCGGCGCGCACGGATGGAGCTGATCCGCGAGGTGGTGCGAACCTATTTCCTGCGCAAGCGACTGCTCTTGGAGCGCGATCTGCGTGGCCGCACCGACGTGGACCACGAAGTGCGCGTCGCCGAAGCCGAAGCGCTGCTCGATGCCTTTACGAACGGAGCCTTCCAGCGCATGATGTCTGCTTCCCGTTCTTCATGGACAACCGGCGCAAGCACAGGCGCTTCACCGCGGCGATAGCAGCCGAGGTGGAGGTCGACGGAGAGCTCCTCGAGGGTGAGACCCATGACGTCTCCGCCTCGGGCGTGTCGGTGTTGATCGAGGAGTCGATCGAAGAGGGCCTGCGGCTCTCGGTCACGCTGCTGCTGACCGAAGACGGCATCGAATCGGCCGACCTCGAGTCCGTGACGACGCAAGCGACCGTGATGTGGGTGGCACCGACCGATCGTGGCGCCTGCATGGTGGGCCTACGCTTCGCGGCGCTGCCTCCGCGCGATTCGGTGCGCCTACAACATTTCCTAGCAGCGCTCGCAGAGAATCACCGAGCCTCGTAAGCGCTCTGCTCCGGTGCTGCTCAGGCGAAGGGCGAAGCGTGGCTGGGCGCTGCACCCATGGTTTGCTTTGCCCCCAGCACTTCGCGAGCCGCGATGAGCAGCGCTAGCGCGCACGTCGCGAAGCTCACCTGGCCAAGCCCCAGCTCGAGCTCCGGCGAGGCGGAAGCCAGGAGCCAGGCGCAGGAGCCAGCTGCCACGAGCCCAGCACCGAGCCAGAGCGAGCGCACGCGGACGCCGAGATCGAGCGAGCGAGTGAGCGCGATCAGCCAGGCCGAAAGCCAGATCTTCGCGACGAAGAGCAGCGACCCGAGGGGCCACGACGTGAAGAGCGCGTTGGGTGCCGAAGACGTGAGCTTCCAACCACCGAGGAACACGCTTGCAGCCAGGGTCGCAAGCACCACCTGACCGGAGAGATCGAGCAGCAGGCGGGCGCGCTGAGACAGACCGGCATCGTCACGCGTCGCCGCGAGCAAGCGCGCGCTGGCCAGAATGAAGAGGCCAAAACCAAGACTGAGCTGCGGCCGGTTGAAGAGCGCGAAACACCACGGAGCTGCACCCTGCTCGGCAACCAGACCAGAGAGCGTGCGCGTGCCCTGGGTGGCAGCCGCAGCCACCACGATGATCGACAAGAGGCCGGCCGGGTGGGCCATGGCCAGGAGCCGTCGAGGTTGGCGCACCTGTGCCAGCGCAAGCAACGCGAGATAGCCAAAGAGCAGCCAGAAGGCATCCAGATGCAGGTTCCCGCGCGCGACGAGAGTGCCCACCACCAAGACGAAAGCAGACATGGACGAAGGCACCACCAATGCGCGCCACCGACCGGCTAGCCCAGGCAGCGCGTCCGCAGCTGTTGGCGGCACTGGCTCACGCAAGACCCGTGGTGCGTTGGGTAAGACTCGATAACGGGACCAGAGCCGCGCCAGGCGCTCACTCGGCGAAACCAGCGGCGAGAGGAAGAGCAGTGCCAGCAGGACCAGCACGCAGAGCGACACGACGCGCTCGCTGGCTGCGTCCAGCCAGGTGCCGTGAGCCTGCGCCATCGCGATGTGCATCGATAAGGGCTTTGGCAGCGCAGCTCGGGCGACTTGCAGCTCGATGCTGGTGGCGTCCTCGGACGGAGCGAGATCCGCCAGCGCATGCACGGCCACTCCGCCAGCGCTGACCAGCACGTCGCGCGGACGCAGCCCCGCTCGCTCGGCGAGACCACCCGGCACGAGCGTCGCGATGACCAAGCCTTCGTGCAGCGACCCGGCGTCCACGGGCTCGATCCCGAGGCGGTTGAGCAACGCA
>JADGRG010000403.1 GCA_017881145.1 Sandaracinaceae bacterium
CATGGCGCGAGCAGCAGCGGCGCAAGCATCTTCGTCGAGCCGCGTGCCGTCGTCACGCAATGCAACCGCCTGAAGATGGCGGAAGGCGAACGCGAGCGCGAGGAGCTGCGGGTGCTGACGGTGATCTCGGAGCTCTTGCGCGAACGCGTACCCGTGCTGCGCGCGGCAGCCGCTGCGATCGACCTTCTCGATCTGCGCAATGCCGCGGCTGCGCTCGGTCGAGATTTCCGCGGCGTCGTTCCCGAGCTCAGCGAAGAGCCGTGCGCAAAGCTACTCGCGGCCCGCCATCCACTGCTCGCTCTCGACAGGGCTGAGGTCGTACCCAACGACATCGACGTTGAGGCCGGACACGGCCTCGTGATCTCCGGCCCGAACGCGGGCGGCAAGACGGTGGTGCTCAAGACGCTCGGCTTATGCAGCCTGATGCTGCGCTGTGGTTTGCCGCTGCCCGTCGCGGAAGGCAGCAGGCTCGGCCACTTCGACTCGATCTTGACCGAGCTCGGCGACGAGCAATCCACCGCCACGAATCTCTCGACTTTTTCGGCGCACGTGAAGAATCTCGCGCGCATTCTGGCTGCCGCAAACGGCCACTCGCTCGTGCTCCTCGACGAGGTGGCGACGGGCACCGATCCTGGTCAGGGGGCAGCACTGGCCTGCGCTGTGGTGGATGCGCTCTGCAACCAAGGCGCAGCGCTCGTGGTCACTACACACTACGAAGCACTCAAAGCGTTTGCGCTGCAAGATGCGCGGCTGCGCTCCGCCTCCGTCAGCTTCGATACCGAACGCATGGAACCGACGTTTCAGCTCCTGCTCGGCGTGCCGGGTGCGTCGAGCGCGCTGCTGGTTGCGCGCCGCTTCGGGCTGCCTGCGCACGTGGTCGACGCCGCCGAACGCTTCTTGCCGCAGCAATCACGCGACTTCGAGGCGCTGGTGCAGGAGCTGAGCAAAGCGGCCAACAACTTGCGCAGGCAGGAGAGCGCGCTTGCGATTGAACGGGCGGCACTCATCGCAGAGCGGCGCGACTACGAGGCCCGCGCATCCCAGCTGCGCGAACAGAGCAAGCACAAGCTCACCAAGGAAGCCGAGAAGCTGATGGCCGAGCTGCGACAAGCTCGCGACGAGCTTGACTTGGCGCGCCAAGCACTGCGCCCTGGGTCGGCAGCGGACCTCTCGGCCACACAAAACCAGCTGCGCGAAATCGCGGCGCGGGTTGCTGCCGGTTCCGAGATCGCGAGCGCCGTTGCGCCGGAACCCGTGGCCGGATTGCCAACCGCAGCAGCCACGGACCTCAAGGTCGGCGCGCGCGTCTACGTGCCTCGGCTGCGCGCGGAAGGCATGATCGTCGAAGCGCCCAGCAAGGGAAAAGCACTGGTTTCCGTCGGTGCGATGAAGCTCTGGGTCGACGTCGAGGAGCTACGAGCTTCGATCGAGAGCAAAGCCAACGATGCCAAGACGCCCGTGCGTGCCGCTGTGGCGCGCGAGCTGCAGGATGCGCGCGCGAACGACAACACCTTGGATCTGCGCGGTCTGCGCGCCGACGACGCGCTGCTGCTGCTGGATAGCTTCATCGACCGCCTCTACGCGAGCCCGGCGAAGGTCGGCTACGTGTTGCACGGACACGGCACGGGCGCGTTACGCAGCGTGGTGCGCGAGCATCTTCGCCACGCACTGCCCTACGTGAGTGAGAGCCGGCCTGGCACGCACGATGAGGGTGGCGACGCCGTCACCGCCTTCTACCTCACCCACTGATGACGCTCGAACGTTCGTCGAGGTTCGATCTCGCCCGGACACGGCTCTAGCGAAAGATGTCCGGCACTTTCAGATCAGAGGGAAGAGTGCGCACGGTGGTGGCCTGCGCCTGGCCAAGACTGGGAGCGGTGTGCATGGCTCGCGGGGCAAAGCGCAGCTCAAGCTCCCCGTCCTGCACCAAGGTGAGCGTTCTAGTGACGAACGCGTCACCCTTACGAGCGCGCACGGTGAGCGGCACGCCGCGCGGCAGGACGGCATCGCAGGGAGTCGGAGCGCAGAGCTCGCCAAAGCCATCGGCGTAGACGCGCGCGCCTTCCGGTTCGGTGCGAACGTGCACCGCCACCGAAGTCGGTGCTGGCTGCGCCGACACAGCGGCTGCCGCTTCCGCCCGCTCTGCAGCGGGCGTGTTGCGCACGACAGGCGTGCGAGGCAAGGCCGTAACGACCACCGTTGCCGGGGGCTCGTTGCCCGCGCTCACGGACGGGCGCGTGGGGTTGGCCGTGCCCGCATAGAGGCGCACCAGAGCCGCGACGACGACCACAGCCGCAGCTGCCAGCAGCACGCGTCTGTCGACGCCTACCAAGCGCGCCGCGGAATGTCGCCGGGCTTCGGCCTCGACCGGCCCAGTGCTCACCTTGGGCAGGAGCGGCGGCGCCGACAAGGCCCACTGCGGAGGCACCATCGCATCGTGCGGCGAAACCGACGGCATCTCCGGCGCAGCGCAGAGATCGTTAGTAAGCTCGGCCATGCTCTGGTAGCGACGCGCCGGATCCTTTTCGAGCGCGCGCAACACCACCTTCTCCAGCGCAGCACTAACCCTCGTGCCGGGGTTCACGTCGCGCAGCGCTGGCACAGGATCGTGCCCGTGCTTGGCCAACACCTCCATGAAGTTGTCGCCTTCAAAAGGCACCCGACCGGTCAGCGCTTCATAGAGGATCACGCCGAGCGCGTAGATGTCGACGCGATGGTCGAGCTCCTTACCGCCAGCGTGCTCGGGACTCATGTATTCCGGCGTGCCAACGATCATCCCGGTGCGCATCATCCTGCGACCACCTAGGCTCTCGATGTCGCTCATCTTCGCCACACCAAAGTCCACCACCTTCACGAAGTCGGCCTGCGCCTCACGCTCGATCAGATAGATGTTCTCGGGCTTGAGGTCGCGGTGAACGATGCCCTTCTTGTGTGCGGCATCGAGCGCCTTGCCGACCTGATACGCGATCAGGACCGCGCGCGTCGGAGCCAGTGCGCACTCGCGCGTCAGGACGTCTGCGAGATCCTCGCCCTTGAGCATCTCGAGCACGATGTAGCTCGCCCCGCTCGGCGTCTCACCAAAGTCCGAGACATCGACGATGTTGGGATGCCCAATCCGAGACGCGCTCTTGGCCTCTTGCCGAAACCGCTCGACCACGTCCGGGCGACGGGTGAACGCATCCCGCAGCACTTTCACCGCCACGCGCTTTTCGATCAGCACGTGCTCGGCCTCGTAGACCACACCCATGCCGCCTTCGCCGATCGCCCGCAGCAACCGGTACCGGCCATCGAGCACGACACCGATCAACGGATCCGCTTGGTTGTGCAGGTCCCGCGCTTGGGACGCGGACGAAAGGCGCGAGCCGTCAGCCGGGCAGAACGTCTCCCCCCCGGAGAATTCCCGACCACAACCGCGACAGGTCTTGGTCATCGGCGGCATCGAAATAGACGGCCAGAGAGTATCAAAGCGGCCCTAGCCGAGCAATCCCAGCCACACGCTCGCGCCCGCTTAC
This sequence comes from Sandaracinaceae bacterium, assembly GCA_017881145.1. Taxonomy (GTDB): domain Bacteria; phylum Myxococcota_A; class Polyangia; order Polyangiales; family JAFGIB01; genus JADGRF01. The sequence goes on from JADGRG010000403.1 coordinate 3,513, forward strand.
GCAATAACGTCATGCACGCGAGAATCCCCGTGGATTGCGCGCCTGGGGTCCACTTGCTAGGGTCCGCCGGATGGCTGCCCGCATCCGCATCCTGGACGCGGCCCTGGCGGATCAGATCGCGGCCGGCGAAGTGGTCGAACGCCCGGCGAGCGTCGTCAAGGAACTGCTCGAAAACGCGATCGATGCCGCAGCACAGCGCATCGTGATCGAGATTGAGGAGGGCGGCTGCAAGCTGGTGCGCGTGACCGACGATGGCACCGGCATGCCGCGCCAGGATGCCCTGCTTTGCGTTCAGCGTCATGCCACCAGCAAGCTCGCTTCGGTCGAAGATCTCTTTGCCATCAAGACGCTGGGCTTCCGCGGCGAGGCGCTCCCGTCGATAGCCTCGGTGTCGCGTTTCTGCCTGACTACGCGGCCGCACGATGAAGTGAGCGGGACGCGCGTCCGGGTGGAAGGTGGCGCTCCGGCCGACCCGAGCGAAATCGGGTGCGCGCCAGGCACCAGCATGGAGGTGCGCGATCTCTTCTACAACGTACCGGCACGGCTGAAGTTCCTGAAGTCGAGACCGACCGAGAGCGCGCATGTGAGCAGCGTCTGTCTGCGCGCAGCCTTGGCTCACCCCGAGTGCGCGATTCGACTGATCCGAGACGGCCGCACTGCTCAGGATTTCCTGCGCGCCACTTCCGTGTTGGAGCGAGTCCACGAAGCATTTCCGGACGAGAAGCTGGTCGCTTACCAGGGCAGCTTCGATGGTGTGCAGCTGACGGCGGCGTTCGGCGCACCAGAACGGGCACGCTCCGGGTCAGTGCAGCTGCACCTCTTCGTGAACCACAGGCCGGTGCGCGACACGGCGCTAGCGCGCGCGGTGGCCTACGCGTACGGCAGCGTGCTGCCACCGGGGCGCTTTCCGTGCGGAGCGCTCTATCTGGAGCTCGATCCGAGCGAAGTCGACGTCAATGTCCACCCGCAGAAGCTCGAAGTGCGCTTCGCTCGTGGGCGCGCGGTGCTGGACGGCCTCACCCGCTTTCTCGCCAAGCAGCTTGGAACCTCGGCTTGGAGCGGACCTGCGGCGCGCAACCAGAGCTACTGGAACGACCGCCTCAGCCCCGCACCACGGCCGAGTGACCCAAGCTCGGCGGCCGGAGAATCACAGCCCTGGGCATCGACGCAAGGCGCGCGGCTCGTGGCCGGCGCCAGCGCCGAAGCACCGGCTGCGGACGCGGACGCGGACCCTTGGCAGTTGCGCGGACCCACTTCGCGCCCGCAGGCGAGTGCGACACAGCCTGATCGCGTCGCCGAGCGCACGCTGCTGGGCGCGAGTGGGTTCTTCGGCTCCCTACGAGCGCTCGGACAGTCGCGCCGCATGTTCGTGATCTGCGAGGGAGAAACCGGCATCCACATCCTCGATCAGCACGCGGCCGACGAGCGAGTTCGTTTCGACCGCTTGCGCCGCGCGCACGCGGAGCGCTCCGTGAAGATCCAGCGCCTACTCTTCCCCGAGCGAGTCGAGTGCACCGAGCTCGAAGCCCTGGCCGTGGAAGAGCACGGGGCAGAGCTCGCCAACGTCGGTCTCGAATGCACGCGCATCGGTCCGACCACCGTCACCGTGGCCACCGTTCCCGCCCTCTTGCTGCGTGCGTCGCCCGTGCGTCTCTTGCGCGACGTGCTGGCGGAACGTGCGCGCTCCGGCGAACGAGCGTTCGCAGACGCTGTAGACATGGCGCTTGCGACCATGGCTTGCCACGGCGCGATTCGAGCAGGAGATGCACTTTCCACCGAAGAG
>JADGRG010000404.1 GCA_017881145.1 Sandaracinaceae bacterium
ACGCAGCACCCGAACGTAGACCCTGGACCTCGGCAGAGGTGAGTGCTGCCGGAACGCAGAGTTGGTAGAGGCCGATAGTGCTCGCCACCGCCAGCCGCAGCAGCGCCGACACCGGCGAGGTCTTCAAGCGCGAGCGAAGCCCGACGAACCCACTCACCACGAAGCTCGCTAGCATCGGCGCAAAGCCGATCAGCGCGACCAAGAGCACGCGGCTGGAGGGAAACGACGCGATCACCGGCAAGAGCGAGCCAACGCTGCCCACGAGCAACCAGCGCGAGTTGCGCGTGTCCGCGCTGCGCGGGGTCAGTGCCACGCAAGCCACGATCAGGACAATCGCAACCAGCCCGAGACCGAAATGCACCAGTCGCCACGGTGTTGGATCCCACGCCCAGATGACCGGCAAGAGGCCGCGTTCGACCATCGGGACACTCCCGGGCAAGCCGAAAGTCCAGAAGTCCGCGCGCACGCAGAGCACAAGATCCGCGAACATCGCGGGGATGCGCTGGAAGACTGCTGCGATGAAATTGCCCGGCTCGCCGATCGGGTCGAGATACATCCCCGAGTAGCGGGCGCCGTGGGCTAGCACCACGCGCAGCAGCGCATGGGCTGCGGCTGGGATTGCGACGGGCCAAAGCGCAAGCACTCGGCTGCGGAACGCACCATGCGCACCGATGAGCTCGTAGGACACGAAGTAGGCCGCCATGCAAGCGGCGTATTCCCCGAAGCCCATGGCGATCGAGAAGACGACCAGCGACGTCAGCGCGCCCCGCTTGGCACCGTCCTGGCGCGACCGCAAGTAGCAGAGCAGCGCCGTGACCCCGAGCGCGGTGGAGACCAGCACGCAGCGGTTCGCGATCCATGCCAGCGGCGCGCCGTGGGCTTCGTCGAGGACCAAGAAGGTATAAGCGAGCAGCGCCACCGGCGGCGACAAGAGCCGACGGAAGAGCACGGAGATCGCAGCGAGCATGAGCAGCCACCACAGCAGCGTGTGCAGATGCTGCGCGAGCGCGTCATGCCCGAAGAGCCGCCAGTCGAGCCAGATCATGGCGCTGGAGAGTGGACGCAGCATCGAGATCCTTAGCTGCGGATCGCTCCACCAGGGGAAGAAGCCGCCATGGATCAGGCGAGTGTTGTCGGCCAACGTGCCATCGGAAAAATTGAACAAGTCGAGCGGCCCGCGCGGCACCAGGTAGTGGCCCTCGAGCATGCCCTGCTGCGCAAAGTCATCCGCGAAGAAGCCGGTGAACAGGGCCTCGTGGCGCAGGCTGAACCCCAACACGGTGAGCAGCGCGACGCCCACGACGTAGCCCCGCGTGGCACGCGCTGACCAGCGTTGGGGCAGCACTCGCTGCGGATCTACTGCCGTGCAGCCTCCGCCAGTCGTCATGGGAGCGCCACCTCCTTGTCGCCGAGCTCGACGTAACCGATGTCCGGGCCGGTGCCCGCGTATGTGTCGTTGATGCCGTACAAGCGCAACGCCGCATCGACGAGCGGGCTCTTGCTGCTGGGCCCAAAGTGTCCGACCGCCGGATCCAGCAGCGCTGGGTCTGCGCCCACGCCGTGGCACTCGAGCTTGGTCGCCGCGCACAGTGCAGCCAGGTCGTCGTAGCGCAGGTTGTTCCACTTGACGCGTGGCGCACCGCGCGTCGTGTAGAGCGCGTCGTAGTCCAAGTCGTCCGTGCTCACCGTCTGCCCGGACTCGATGCTGTAGGAAGTGCCCCGTATCACGTTGTTACGAAACACGATGTTTTCGAATGCGCCGGACACGTTCATGCCGTTGTGCGCGGCAGCATCGGTGAAGCAGGTATTGTGCAGCAGCCAGACCCGACCTGAGGTGTCGTTCGACACCTTGAACCCACTCTCTTGGTACGCCGTGAAACGATTGCGAATCGCCCACACCGGACCGTAGGTGATCGGTGCGAGCGATAGCCCGTTGTGGATCACGTCCAATGTGTTGTCCCAGAAACGTGCGTTCACGTCGGCGCCCTCGGGCTCCAGGCCATCGTCGCCGATGCGCGTGAGCCGATTGCCGTATACATCCACGTCGAAGGCCAGCGCTGGGTTGTGATCGTCGTCGAACGAGCCAACGTACACGCCATTGAATACGTCGTGCAGGAAGTTACGCGCCACGATCGCGCCTTCACCACCAGCCAGCGTGATCGCATTGTTCTCGTGGTCGGTCGCCTTCGCCGCGTCCCACGGCCAGCCGAACACAGACGACTGATGGATCTCGTTGTCCTCGATGCGCACGCCGCTGCTGCCCTTGCGGACCCACACGCACTCGGGAATGTCGTGCAGGTGGTTGCGGCGCACCACGATGTCGCTCGCACTCTCGGTGATGTCGATGCCCTTGGCGTAGTCGGCTTCGCCGTAGAAGCGGATCTCGAGCCCCTCGATCCACACGTGCGCTGCGCCGCTGATCTGGATCGCCGTGTTCCGCTTGGGGATCTGCCAGGCATGCACGCTCGGCGCATCGCTGCTGCGTAGGTACAAACGACCGCTGGCCACGAAGAAGCCCTCGGGCATGGGCTCGGCGCTCCTGCCAACCGCATTGTGCAGGTCATCCAGCGAGAGGTAGTGATACAGACGCGTGGCGTCACGCGACAGGTAACGCGGGTCACCCGGCCACGCCGTGCTGTATATGCCGCTGCCTTCGTCGTTCCACACCGGCACGGACGGGTCAGAGCCGTCGAGCACGGCACCCGCTTCACCGAGCACGCGCAAATAGCTGCCCGCGCCGCCGCCCTTCGTGATGCTGGCACTCTCGCGGTAAACGCCCGCACGCACGTGGATGTCGGTACCCGAACCCGCAAGTGCGAGCGCCTCGGTCAGCGTGCGCAGAGGCGCGGTCATTGTTCCGCCGCCGCCAGCGGCAGCCTTGGCGTCGACCCAGAGCTCTTGCGTCGTCTTGTGTGCGGGAACTGCAGCTTGCGTCGTGACCTCGGCGCAGCTAGCAGCCGTTCCGGCCACCACGCGCAGCTCATACATCGTGCTCGGCGCCAGACCAAAGGCCGAGCCAGCAAGCCGGCCATCCGGGATGCGCGAAAGCGGCTGACCTTGCCACCAGGTCGCACTGCCTTTGGGCCGATAGAACAACGCAGCGTCCGTGGGAGCCGCGGCCAGTGTCATCACCACACCCAACGTGAACACGTTCGGGTGCAGGCTGAGCGTGCCGCCGCCGCTGCTTTTGCAGGCACCGAGATCGAAGCAGCCTTGCACGCAGCCGGATGTGCAGCCCAGCTTGCATATGGGCGCGGACGCCCTGCACGGCCCGCCATCGCAACCCGACGCACCGCCGCCGTCAGCGGTTGCCGCGGCGAGACTACCAGCGCCGCCGGCATCAGCTCCCGCATGGGCACCGCCGCCGTCAGCCGCAAGCTGCGGCGTGCTGGCGTCCGGCGATCCCGACGCTTTCGGGAGCTGCGCGCACGCGCCCAACCAAAGTGCCACCCAGACCGACCAAGCAGCGTGACTGATCTTCATGGCTCCCGAGCGTATGCGCACTGGGACACCGGGACAACGGACACGCGACACGCCCCGCGCCGACGCGTGCCGTCGCTAGCGCTGCGCCCGCGGACGCCGCCGCGCCACAGCCCACTGGCCGCAGCTGCCAACGCGGCGTCGCCTACAACCACGAGCTCGCCGGGGACGCGTCGGCACCGAGCGCAAGTGTGGGCACTGCGCGCGGCGCTGCGAAGGTCGAGTACGTCCCGATGGTGTGGAGCGCGCCGCCCAGCCGCAGCCTGAACGTGCAAAGCCTCATCCACACTGAACATCATGCGCTTCGACGCGCACGGCTTCGTGGCGCCCGAGCCTCTGCGCGCGGTGACCAGCAGCGACTTGTATCAAACCATCGCTTGGACCCACGATGGTCACTATGCGCTGATCGAGCGGTCCACGAGCGCTGGCCTGCGTGCCATCGATGTGCTCGATGTAAACACCCAGACCGTACACGCGCGTATCGAGGGTCCAACGGCCACCGCGACCGCGGCCGTCGAGCTCGCGCCACAAGGCTCGTTCTTCAAGTACCGCTTCGACGACAGCGTGCTCATATCGCAAAGCCTTGGGTTTGGGCAGATTGCAGACGCTGGCGTCAGGTTGACCCCGTTGCCGGAGGGTGAGGATCCGCTCTTCTTCGAACACGACGGAACACACGCCTTTTTCGCCAGCAGATCGAACACTCCGTCGGTCATGCGCCGTGAGCTCGCGAGCGGGAACGACACGAGGCTCGACCTGGGCGCCGACGCGGCAAAGTGTGCGCTACCGGAACCGTTTGGCGACGACCCCGAGAAGCTCCTGATGCGCTGCTGCAACCCAACCGGCGCTGCCGACTGTAGCGACGGCGCCCTCGGGCGACCGGACCCAGCGTGTGTGGAAGTGAGCGGACAACCTAGACGTCGAGTCCGTTCTCTGCATCACCATCACCGCGCCCGCGTGTGCGAAAGCGACGCTCGCCAACCCGGGCACAACCGAAGCGCGTCCGCCGTGAACTGCCGTCGCTTCCGTCTTGCCGCGGCTCACTCCTGCCGGGGTCACGATCGTCCTC
>JADGRG010000405.1 GCA_017881145.1 Sandaracinaceae bacterium
CACCCGTGCAGGAGGCCACCTACCCGCGCGCCATCGAGGGCAAGGACATGATCGTCCAGGCCCGCACTGGCACCGGCAAGACCGCAGCCTTCGGCATCCCGCTGGCCGATCGCCTGGTGAGCGCCGAGAAGTACGTGCAGGCGCTGGTGCTGGCTCCGACCCGCGAGCTGGCGCTGCAGAGTCAGCGTGAGATCGCACGCCTGGCGCAGCATCGCGGGCTGCACACCGTGGCGGTCTACGGCGGAGCGCCGATGGGCAAGCAGATCGACGAGCTCAAGAGCGGCGCGCAGATCGTGTCCGGCACGCCGGGCCGCGTGCTCGACCACCTGCGACGCGGCACCCTCGACGCCTCGCGCTTGCGAGTGCTGGTGCTCGACGAAATGGACGAGATGCTTTCGATGGGCTTTGCCAAGGAGCTCAACGCGATCCTCGAATTCCTGCCCGAGCCGACCAAACGCCAGACCATGTGTTTCTCCGCGACTGTCGACGGCGAAGTGCGCCGCCACGCCGAACGCCACATGAACAACCCGGAGATGGTCTGTCTGTCGAGCGACGCCGTGGGTGTCGCGCAGATCAGTCACCACGTCTACATGGTCAGCGGGCGCGACCGCTCGGGAGATCTCGTGCGCATTCTAGAAGCGGAGGATCCCGAGAGCGCCCTCATCTTCTGCAACATGCGCTCGGAGACCGAGCGCGTGGCGGGCGCCCTCAAGCAAGCGGGCTTCAACGCCGATTGGCTCAACGGCGACCTTCCGCAGCGCGATCGCGAACGCATCATGGCGGACACGCGCGAGGGCCGGCTGCGCTACTTGGTCGCGACTGACGTGGCAGCACGCGGCATCGACATCTCCCACCTCACGCACGTCATCAACTACACCTTCCCGGAATCCGCAGCCGTGTATGTACATCGCACCGGCCGCACGGGACGCGCTGGACGCACGGGTTGCGCCATCTCGCTGGTGAGCCCGGATGAACTCGGCCGCATCTATTACCTTCGACTCGAATACAAGATCACGCCTGTGGAGCGCACCTTGCCTTCCCAAGGCGAGCTCAAGACGCGCCAAGAAGCGGATCGCATCGCCATGCTCGAAGCCGCGTTCTCGCACACGCCAAGCGCGGTGGACTTGGCGGTCGCACGCCGCTTGCTCACCCACCCGGCAGCCGAAGATATCCTCGCAGGCCTGCTGCACACGTTTCTCGGCACGCATGACGAGATCGACGAAGAGGCTGCTGCCGCTCGTCGCTCACGTCGACCAAGCGCAGCACCGGCCGCCGAAGCAGCCCCGAGCATGAGCGCACGGCGCGCGCCGGAGCCAAGATCCGAGGGTCGGCGCGAACGCGGACACAACGGTGACGCAAGACCCGCACCCCAGCGCGATGAGCGCGAGCCAGCTCAGCGCAACGAACGCAACCTGCCGCGGGAAAGCAACCGGCCGCGCGAAGCGGGCGAACGCAACCAGCCGCGCCAACACAGCGAGCCTCGCGAACCCAACGAACGCAACCAGCCGCGCCAACACAGCGAGCCTCGCGAGCCCAACGAGCGCAACCAGCCGCGCCAACACAGCGAGCCTCGCGAGCCCGGCGAACCCAGCCAGCCTCGCCCACGCAGCGAGCCACGCCAGCGCCATGAACGCAGCGAGCCACGCCAACGTAGCGAGCAGCCGGCAGCGGTGCCGCAAGCAGCCACGCACGCGCCACAACGCGAGCCGTCATCGTCGGAGGACGAAGCCAGCGAGAACGGCGCGCAGAGCGATCGGCTCTCCGGCATTCTCTACTTGAATCTCGGCAAGCGGGACGGAGTGCGCGTTGGTGAGATCGCCAAGCTCCTGCGCGAGAGCTGCGAGCTCGACCGAACCGACATCGGCCGGATCCGAGTCCGGGACCGCTACACCTTCGTCGACGTCCCGGAAGGACGCCTCGAAGACATCATTGGCAAGCTGGTCGGGCAGAAGCTCAACGACCGCGATCTGGCGCCCGAACGCGCGCGGGCGTCGCGAAACTGAGGGGTTTCCTGCATGCACCAGGCGGAACGCACCGAGCCCAAGACCCGCCGCCCCGGCCGGCCAACACGGTCGACGCAGCGCACGGCGGCGGCGTCTCTACTGCTCTGCGCCGCGATGCTCTGCGCCTGCCGAGACACCCGTCCTCCACCCAAGTCGCAGGCGCGGCAGCGAGGCATAGGATCGCCGGCAACGGGAGCAGAGCTCACACCGATCGCCCCGGCATCCAATCCGACGACACCGCAGCTCGAAGTCCCCCTACCGACCACACCGGCCGCCGCGGAGCAGCACAAGGAAGATGCGGGCAAGCGCAATTTCGCAGCCGAGCTGACCCGTGCCATGGCGGGTGCCGCGAGCTGCCTCAAGCCGCGGGTTGCAGACCAGGTGGCGGCGATGAGCCTGGAAGTGAGCGTTACCGCCAACGTCACGCCCAGCGGCGCGATCAGCCGCGGCGAAGCGCGCCACTCTCAGCTCGACCCGGACGAGCTCGCATGCTTGCGCAGGCAGGTTGAAGCTCTGCGCTTCGCGCCGCCCATCGAGCACGCGC
>JADGRG010000040.1 GCA_017881145.1 Sandaracinaceae bacterium
CACAGGTTGCGCCAGCTGTCTTGCGCACGCATCTCCGCGATGCGCTCCAGCAGCAACGCAAGCACCGAGATACTGACGTGCGCTTGGATACGCCAGGGTCGGTAATGAAAGACCGGTCGCATGTGCAACCCGCTCTTGAGCTGTCGCCAACACTGCTCGACGCGCAGCAGCTGCTTGTAGCCCAGTGCGAGGTCCTCGGTGCTGAGCGTGTCGTCGTTGGAGGTGATGACCCACTTGCCGTCCGTGACGACACGTGCCGGGGGCTACGCCTACACGGATAGTTACTAGGCCTGCCAAGCCGCCGGGTCTTACGTCGACAACATCGACATGGCGTTCGCCATCGTCGATGCGATGGCGCAGTGAGCGGACAGCATCCCCGGCTGTCAGCTGTCACTCGAGCGTTGCGTGCGGGCGCGTCCCGAGCTACACGGCGAAGCTGCCCCAGCCAAGGAGAAGGTCGCGATGCGTTTCATGGTGATGCACAAGGTCGACGAGAAGATGGAAGCGGGCGCGCGCCCCGACACCCGCCTCATCGAGCAGATGGGGGCGCTGATCGGCGAGGCGATCCAGAGGGGTCAGTTCCTGAACGGAGGCGGTCTCAAGCGCAGCGTCGAACGTGTGCGACTGCGCTTGCGCGCTGGCGAGACGGAGCTCACCCGCGGCCCGCTGCGCGGAGACAACGAGCTGGTCGCCGGCTTCGCGATGCTCGAGGTGAAGAACATGGATGCCGCGATCGACTGGGCCACGCGCATGGCGCGGGCGGAGGGCGGCGGCGACGTGGAGATCGAGATCGGCCCGCTGGTCGAGCGCTGGGATCTGGGTGTCGTGCCCAAGCCCGAGGGTGAGCTGCCGCTGCACGTGCTGCTGGTGCGCAAGGGCGACGCGGCGTCGGAAGCGGGCGCGCGGCCCTCGGAGCAAGCGATGGCCAACATGCAAGCGCTGATCGGCGAGATGAAGGCGGCCGGTGTGCTGATGGCGATCGAAGGGCTCAAGCCGAGCTCGCGCGGCGCGCGCTTGGAGGCTCGGGGCGGCAAACACACCTGGACCGACGGACCGTTCACCGAGTCGAAAGAGCTGATCGCCGGCTTCTCGATCTTGAGCTTGGGTTCGCTCGACGAGGTCAAGGCGTGGACCACGCGCTACGCCAACATCCTCGGCGACATCCAGGTGGACGTGCGCGAGGTCGAGTGACCCACACCGGTCGAGTCGATGCGCAACGCGTAGTCCTTGGCCGAAGGACCGTTGGAAAGCCTGCTGTTGGGCCTGCGCAGTAGTCACAGCAGCGGGCACGATTTCGGATCGAACGACGACAACGGCGAGCATTGCGGGCCGCGGCCGCTGCAAGTGCCGCCGTCGCTCGGGCCATGCGGCAGGCAGGTGGGGCAGCAGCCCAGGCCGCTGCCGCATGCATCGTGCGCGGGATCGCACGAGTCACCGCGTACGAGCCCGCCGCGTGCGCAGCGATGGTTCACGCAGCTGCAACCGCCGGGCGGGCCAGCGCAGGCCAGGACGCACGTGGGCGGGTGCGCGGTCACTGGTTGCAAGGGCGCCAGACACTCCCCGCAGCAGCTGGACTCGGCGTGGAATACGCAGTCGGAGTCGCGCACGCAGTTCGCCGCAGGACCCGCATCGGCCATCCCGGCCGCGTCGACCAGCGACTGCGGCGCGCTGCCATCCGCGATGCGTGAGACCGCCCCATCGACCAGCGACTGCGGTGTGCTGCCATCCTCGCCGTTCGGGGGCGCGGCCGCGGCGTCCCGGCCCGAGCCGTTCATGGTCGCGATCGCTCGACAGCGCTCGGCGACGCAGTCGTAGCCTGCGCCAAGACTGCTGCAGTCGCTGCCCCGCGTGCACTCGAGGTCGCAGACCGCATCGGTCGTGCACTGCGCACCAGCCGCCGCCGTGGGCGGCAAGCATAGCGACTTGGCTGCGACCGCACGGCACTGCGAGTCGCCGCTGCAGGCCAAGGTGCAGACGCCGCACAGGCAAGCATAGGGCGCGCTGCAGCTCGTGTCGCAAGTTGCCAAGAAGTGGGTTTGGCTGCCGGCAGTGGGCTCGTGCTGCGCATTCCAGCACGCAAGGAGCTGGCTGCTCGCCAACAAGCACAGAAGTGAAAGTGTCTTGTTCATGGTCCTACCTGGTCCTCATGCTCGTCGGCTTGACGGTGAATCACGCACTGTCCGCCGTAGACGATCACTTGATCGTGCTGCGCCGGCACGCCGTGCTCGGCGTTGTAGCGCTCGATGCGCTCGTAGAGCTCGGTGTGGGCTTCGCGAAAGCGCGCCAAACAGCGGTTGGCTTCGTCGGCCAGCGGATGCTCCGGCCAGACGTCGAAGGTGAAGGTGCTGCCACCTACGCGACCGTCACTCACGTCCTGCTTGGCTTGTGGCGACAGGCGCTGGCATACCGTCTTCACCAGCGCTTGATAGTGGTCGAACACGGCGGCCTCCCAGCCGACCGCGCTGCCGAGCAGCACCTCGAGCTTGGTGGCGCGATAGCGAACCTCGTCGGCTTGCCCCTCCAGCTCGATGCGACCCAAGTCGTGCAAGCGCTGCAAGGCAGCCTGTAGCTGCGCCGGCTTGGACGCCGCAAACTCCGAGAGGCCCTGCGCATCAACGGGGCCCTCGCGATAGATGTACGCCCAGAGCAATTCGTCGAAGCCGCTGCCTGCTTCCGGCAGCTGCATCTGTAACTGCTCGGCTTTGGTCGTAGCGCGATACACCTGCGCGTGACCGCTGCCCGAGCAGAACACCAACCCGTTCTCGGTCAAGTCGTGCAGCACGCCGCGCACCAGCGCTCCGTCATCGTGCGCGAAGCGTTGCAAGACGGCGGCGCGTGAACGCACCTCGCCTTGGCTCAGATAGTCGAGCACCGCCTCCCACAGCGTGCGGCCGCGATCGGTGCTGCTTTCATTCAGCCACTGCACCCGACGCAGGTACGTGCGCAGCGCCATGCCGAACATGTCCGCGCTGACCTTGCGGCTGATCCCTTGCCCCTCGAGCTCACGACTCAGCTCCAAGAACACCTGGTTCGCGATGTGCGCCAGCGGTGCCCGGACGCCACCTGCTGTCGCCAGCTGCGCAATGAGCACGGTGGTCTGCCGCACCACGCTGTCGATCAGAATCTTCACGCTCATGGCCGAGCCCCACCTTCTGGGTGCAGCCTGGCACGAGCGCGCGCCACGGGGGAGTGTCAGCCACGGCACCCCCATGCCGGGAGCGCGTGGCGCCGACCGCAGGTTCGACGCGCGTGGCTACCCGCCCACCGCCATCACGGACAAGGACCGGCGTGGAGCACGCCGCTGCCGGCGGCTGGATCGATGTTCGAGAGTACGATGAAGTGACCGTACTCGTGCGTGGCCACACCACGAGAGCGATCCGAGTCGGGATCTTTGGGGAGG
>JADGRG010000406.1 GCA_017881145.1 Sandaracinaceae bacterium
CCGGTTCTCGGAGGGATGGGACCCGGCGGCTGCGCAGATGGTGGAGATCAAGCCCGGCGCCAAACTCGACCAGGTCGTCATGGACCACGTGGACTTCGCGGCAGTGGATCTAGCAGGCGCGAGCTTCACGCGCGCGAGACTCACCGGCGTTGGATTCGCACATGCCGATTTGCAGCGCTGCGACTTCCGCGATGCGAAGCTCGAAAGTGTCGACATGCAGGGCGCGAAGCTCGGCCAAGCCGTGTTGACCGGCGCGAACATCAACGGCGCCAGCTTCGTCGGTGCGAACCTCCAGAGAGCGCGACTCGACGGGGCGTTGCTAGGGAGAGTGGACCTGCGCGGCGCCGATCTGCACGACGCCAACTTGGAAGGTGTTCGTTTCGTCGATGCATGCTTCTACGACGACGCCACTCGGTTCCCTCAAGACTTCGATCCGGAGCTGCAACAAGTAGGGGCGTTCGACAGAATCCTCCCCTCCCGACCAGCCCTCTGGCGCCTGAGTCCGGGCGCAGATCTCGACAACGCGTCGCTGCGCGGCGTGAGTCTTGCCGGCGCCAACCTCTCCAAGACGTCGCTGCGTAGAGCGGACCTGATCTACGTGAATCTCAAGGGCACGGACCTGCACGGTGCAGATCTGACCGCGGCCCGAGTGTGCACGGGTCTCGATGACCGACGACCGTGCATGTTGGAAAGCGCGAACTTCGACGACGCAGTGCTCGAGCGAGCGGAACTATCCTGGGCTCGCCTGGGCCACGCGAGCCTGCGCCGCGCGGTACTGCGGCAAGCCGCGCTCGGTGGCGCCCGTTTCGACGACGCCAATCTGGAAGCGGCAGACTTCTCGGGCGCTCGCGCCAGTGCAGCCGTCTTCTCCGACGCGAATCTCGACCGGACCAACTTCTCGAATGCATTCATGGTCAACACCGATCTTCGTCGCGCGCGGCTGGCGACCGCGGTCCTCGACGGGGCGGACCTTCGGGACGCTCGTTATGACGGCGCGACGACCTTTCCAGCCGGCTTCGATCCGGAGCAGGCCCACATGAAGCTGACGATCGAAGCGGCCCGGACGCAATCGTCCGTGACGCCGACGAAAGGGATCGCGCAATGATCGGCTACGTCCCGCTTCCCGTCGTGTACCTCCTGGTCGCGCTGTTGGTTCTCGGTCTCGCACTGTCGGGGCTGGCGATCGCGCTGCGCTTCGCGCGCTCGCTGCCTCGCGCAGACGCGAAGCAGGCTGCTGTGTTTCTGCTGAGCAAGTGGCGCGACCCGGTCACTTGGTTTCTCGTCGCGTTCGTGCTGGCGGCACAGGCCACCACGATGGCTGCATGGGCCGTCGAACGAACTTGGTCGGTTGCCAGCCAGGATCACGATGGAGGGTTTCACGCACAACAGCTGCAGCTGACCGCGAACTACCTGAGCTCGACCGGTTTCTTCAGCCGGATCCCTTTCGATGGCGTGGCTGAGGATCTGCGCCGGCTGTCGCGAGATACGAGCGCATCGGTGCTCGCGCTCGCGGCACTGTGCCTGTTGTCAGGTGGAACCGCGCTGATCTGTCTAGGCAACTGGCGAATCGCGTCACGCCATACTCGCCGCTTGCTGACCATGGCGACCGCACAATCGGAGCTCGCTCCGGGGACGCGGCCCCCCAAAGCGGCAACGAACACCTGGCTGCGGATCGGCTTCTATCTTCTCCTGTTGTTTCTATCGAGCGCCGCCAGTTGTGGTCAGGTCGTCACCACTGCGACCGAGGACGCTGCCGTGTCGACGCTTGCGACACGAAGCCACATCGAAGCAAGCCGGCAAGAGCTGCGCAACCTGGAGTCACATCGTCCGGATCTCGTGCGTCGGATGGGGCCTGAGTTGCGGACTAGCCTGGATGCCGCGGCCGATCTGGCCACAGGAATCCAGCGTGTCGCGGCCGTGGCGCGCAGCGCTGTTTGGCTCGCGTCGTGGATCTTCGCCGCGTCCGTCATCGGCCTCGTGCGGATACGAACGGCAGAACCGGGGCCTCACTTGCACGACGCCGCTTCCGAGCGAGACGTGCTCGCCGCGGGCAAGCCCAAGACGCCTGTCACGCAGCCGACCACGGGGATCTGCGCCGCGCACGGCCTGCGCTACGACCCCGCGCGCGCGACGGGCTGCGTGCTGTGCAAGAAACTCGAAGCGCAGCAGCGTTCGACGCCGCGTTCGTTGCCGATCGGACTTCTGGCGGCGTCGCTGGTAGCGCTGGCTGTCGGCTACTGGATGTTCGCGCGTGCGCCCCGCCCCAAAGAGCTGCTGCGCGTGAACCCGGTTGCCAGTGACAAGCCGGGTTGCGTCGCGGCGGCCGCCCATTGGGAAGAGGCATGCAACCAAGCATGTAGACCGCCAGATCTCATGTGCCGAAGCGACTGCCTGGCGTTGCTCGACGCGCGGCTGTGGCGCTGCAGCGCCAAGCTGACGTTCGGTGCGGCAGACCCAGCTGGCGAGATCTACGCAACAGGCCCGGCTCCCGTCGCAGCCGTACTGCGCGACGCCCTCACGACCGCGCTGGCCGGCTGGGAGAAATGCGACCCTGTCGATCCCGGGATGACATTCGTGCACCTCGAGATCGACGGCGCGACCGGCAAAGCCAAGTCGGTCGGGGTCAACGCCACCCACCGATCCAACAACCCCTGCGTCGAAGCAGCGCTCGCGCGCGCAGCCTATCCGACGGCGGTAGACAGGCGCTCCGACTACGCATTCCTGTTCTCGCTCAGGGCGCCGTGGATCGGTCGCCCCGCCGTCGCTCCCTGACTCCTCTGCGCAGCTACGAATCAGGACCTTCCTATCGCCCCGAGGGAGAAGCGAGGCACGCGGGATGATAAAGCCCACGATCACATTGCAGGAGCTTCGAACGAAGATAGGCCAGCGGGCGAAGTCTGCTTCGGATGGAAGCGGTGGAGCCACGAGGTCGTGTGTACGGGTACGGTGGTCTGTTCGCAGACTACCGGCTTGCATACGGCAACGCGGCAGCGCGCACCACAACCGAACGGACCCATAACCCCGCATGGATGACGCCTTCGCGGTGAGCCGTATGCGGGCAAGCCGCACGTACGGTTCGAAGTGGCGGGAGCCGGAAACGGAGATGACGGTCCGCTCGAGCGGGACACTCGCGCTCAAGGGGAGAAACAGTCAGGGCTCGCAAGACCTACAGCATCCACCGCGCCGGCTCCCGACCCGACTACCGCCCGGAGCTCAAGGTGATGATGGCCCATGCCGCACGCACGTTCGCGTCAACATAGTAATCGTGATTATTGTTGAGCGCCCCTGAGAACGCCGAGTTCCAGCTGCCGTCGGCCAACTGATTCCCGACCAGGTAGCGAGTGAAGAGCCGAACGCGGTTGTTGGGCCCGAAAGAGACGAGCTCTGGCTGAACGACGCGAGCGGCGCGCGTCCAATGTTCCATTCCCCACAGGTTACCGCGCCCGTCGGTACGGCCAAAGTCGCCCCCTTCGACAAAGCCCATGTCCCACGACACCTGGCCGGCTGACGTAAGCAAGAAGGCGTTGGAGATGAACGTGAGCGTCGAATCAAACTGCGTTCGCAGTTGCCCTCGTGTGATCTGGTGGTAACTCGGGAAGGAAAGTCGCGTATCCGAAGGGTCGAAGGTGTTCGCGCCAAACCACCCGAGCGAGAAGAGATGCGCCGCGGTCGTTGAAAAGTCGCAGACGTTCTCGGCGTTGCTGCTATAGCTTCCGCCGGTCCCGCCGAGCGGACAGCTGTTCGAGTTGCTGCGAATGTACTGCGCCAGCCGCGCCTTAACCAGGTTCGGAACGATCACACCTGACGACGACATCGACTGCTCGACTTGCCAGAGCGCTTCCGCGGCATCGATGGCACCGGCCGGAAACTCTCCGAGTATGTCGGTCCCAGCGTTTGGAGTGTAGTACCAGGAGCCCACGGCTCCCGATTCGTTTTGAGCCCACACTAGCGCATCGACCATCTGTTGGATGATGAGCTCGAAGCGGCGCCCTAGGATGCGATTGGTATCGCCCGTTTGGGCGACGTATCCGACTAGATTGGCGGACGCCATGCCTCGTAGCACGTTCGCGTGGATGCCTACGGACTGGTCGCCCCGAGTCGCGCCGACAAAGAGGCCGATTCCGCGCCCCGCGGCACAGTCTACCCGGCGAAGGGCGCATAAGATATCTTACGTCAACTGGACCACAAACCACGGTTTATGCGGCTTACGCGCGGCGAGCTTCTGCGACCCTAGCTGTACAAAACCATCAGCCGCCCGCGCACGTGCCTGCATCGTCGTTGGCGACATTGGATGTCCCAGTGAAGCCGACGAGCTGACTCAGCACGGCCTGAGCTCG
>JADGRG010000407.1 GCA_017881145.1 Sandaracinaceae bacterium
ACGCGGGATCAGCTCACCTGCGCCGTCGGCGTGCGACAAAAAAATGTTGCTGGGCTTGAGATCGCGATGCACCACCTGCTTGCGGTGCGCGGCTTGGACCCCGCGCAGCGCGGGCAGCATGATCCGCAGGGCTTCGAGGGCTGGCAACGCGCCACGCTCTTTCTCGAGCGCAGCCAGCGTCTGGCCTTCGAGGAGCTCCATCACCAGGAAGAGCGATCCGTCGTGCTCGCCGACGTCGTAGACGTCCACCACGTTGACGTGTTGGATGCGCGCCGCCGCCTGAGCCTCGCGGATCAGCCGGCGCGTGGCCTCAGCGTCGTGTCTTCCGTCCTGGAGCAGCCACTTTAGCGCGACCCTGCGGCCGGTGACACGGTGCGTCGCAGCGAACACCGCACCCATGCCACCCCGCGCGATCAGGTGCTCGATCCGATACTTGTCGGCCACCACGTCACCGGGGTGAGGTAGCCACGGGTCGATGCTCTGCTGCGGCGCCGAGGTCATGGAATGAGTGACGAGAGACGGGCCCTGTACTAGGTTATCTGGTCGTTCCGCGCTAGGACAAGCTGGCGTAGCGGCAGATTTGGTTTCCAGTGTAGGCACAGCGCCAAGATGCTAACTCGTTGCAATGACCGGATTCTTCTGGCTTGCCTGGGAGGCGCTCTGGGGGGACTCTTGGTGCTAACCGCGCCCCACTCGGTTGCCGCTCAGGCGGCTCCGGCTGCGGCCACCACCCCGACAGCCGACTCCGCAGAGAGCGCTACGTACCGGGCTTCCATCGAGGAGGCGGTGCAGCACTTCAGCGCGGGCCGCTGGAGCGCCGCCCGCAGCGCGTTCGCGCGCGCACACGCCTTGGCCCCGAGCGCGCGCACCTTCCGAGGCCTCGGGCTGGCCGCGTTCTACCTGCAAGATTTTGTCGCAGCACGCAACGCTTTCGAGCAGGCGCTACGGGACGCGCGCAAGGCGCTGCCTGCCGACCAACGCAGCGAGCTCGAGCGGCTCTTGGCTCTGACGGTACGCGAGACCGGCCGCTTCGAGCTGCAGGTCTCGCCGCAGAATGCGCAGGTGATGGCAGACGGCGCGCCAGTGACCGAACCCGTGTTGGTGCTGGGCCGCGGCGCGCACGTCATCTCGCTGCAAGCCGAGGGTTACCAGTCGCTACGCTCCGAGCTCGCGGTGCACGGCGCCGAGGATCGAGCGCTCTCGCTCGCCATGACGGAGCAGCCGAAGAGCGCGGAGCCCGAACCGGGTCTCGCCGTGGTTTCGCCGCCGCCGATGCCGCAGCAACACGATGGCTGGGTGAGACCGACTCTGCCGGCGCCCGCAGCAACGAAGCACGAGCAGCACGGGCGAGTCTGGGCCTGGGTCACCCTCGCAGCGGTGCCTGTGTTCGCGGGCACGGCGGGCGCGCTCTGGTTCACCGGGTTGACCAAGCACGATCGCATCGAGAAGGAGTGCACCGGGCTCTGCACCGAAGCCGAGGTGGCCGCCCGTGTGAAAGCAGAACACTTGCCGACCTACGAGACCTGGACCAACGTTGCGCTGGCGGCTACCGCCGGCACGGCTGTGCTCTCGGGGTTGCTCTTCCTGCTGGAAGACGACTCGGCCAGGGACTCACGCACGGCCGGTTCCCTCGCCGTGATCGCTGCGTTCTGATCGAAGGCGTACCAGAAACACAGGGTGTGGGCTTGAGCATGCAGGGCAACGAGAACGACCCATTGGGTGTATCCACGATCCGCACCGGGCGCAGCGAGAGCAGCCGCAGCAACGCAACGTTGCCGTGCCTGACGATCTTGGCCCATCCGGACGTGGCGCGGGTCGGGGAGCGCGCGGTCTTGCGAGCCCTCTTGATCGGTCAGCCCATCTCGGTCTCGCGCCTTGCGCCGAGGTTCGGAACCCCAGGGGGACCACCGACCATGCCGCTCGGGGACCCGCATCTCAGCCGTGAGCCTTTTCAGCTGGAGCCGGCTCCCGGAGGTGGCATCCGGCTCACCGCCAGGAATGTCAACGTGCGCGCCGACGGCAGCGACGTTCACGAGACCCGTACGTTCACGGCGCCGGAGCTCAAGAGCGGAGCGGTGCTCGAGCTAGCAGGCCATGTCGTACTGCTCTTGCATGAAGCGACCAATCGCTCGCCCACTGCGATCGATGGGATGCTGGGTCAGAGCGACGCCATCGAGGACGTGCGGCAGGAGCTCTTGCGGGTCGCCGATCTCACGACACCCGTGCTGATCCGCGGCGACACCGGCACCGGCAAGGAGCAGGCCGCGCGAGCCATCCATGCTGCGAGCCCGCGTTCCGGCAACGAGTACATCGCCGTCAACATGGCGACCGTTCCCGAGTCGGTGGCGCTCTCGGCCTTGTTTGGGCACACCAAGGGTGCCTTCACCGGCGCTCACCAGCGCCATCGCGGTCTCTTCGAGCGCGCATCGGGAGGCACGCTGCTGCTCGACGAGATCGGCGAGACTCCCGAGAACGTGCAGCCGATGCTGCTGCGCGCGGTGGAGACGGGACGCATCCTGCCGCTCGGCGACGAACGCGAGCGCGAAGTCGATGTGCGCTTCATCGCGGCGACGGACTCCGACATCGAGCGAGAGCTGCTCGGCCGAAGCTTCAGCGCGGCGCTCTTGCACCGCCTGGCCGGCTACGAGATCCACATGCCACCGCTGCGAGCCAGGCGCGAGGACATCGCCATCCTGCTCTTCCATTTCATGCGAGCCGAGCTCGCGACGGTGGACCAGACGCAGCGTTTGCAGGAGCTCAGCTCGCTGGTGGTCGCCTCCGGTTTGCTCGCCAGACTGCTGCGGCACCCACTGCCGGGAAACGTTCGTCAGCTACGCAACGTTGCAAGACATCTGGTGATCTCGAATCGAGGGCACAGCCCGGCGACCATCACTGCGGCGGTCGAGCGCCAGATGAGCCAGCAGGAGCCCGCCCCCGCTACACCGATCGACCTGAAGAAGCCCACCCCGAGCACGCGGGCAGGTGGA
>JADGRG010000408.1 GCA_017881145.1 Sandaracinaceae bacterium
AGCACCTGCGACCGCAGCGTCGGCAGCACCTGAGGCGGCCCCCGCCGCACCCGCACCGGTAGCCGCTCCGGTCGCTCCCCCGGCTGCCGCGCACCATGCGCTGCCCGCCGAGAATCCGCCGCCTTCTGCTGCGCAGTATGAGCAGTTCGGTGGAGAGCCGGAGCCGACCATCGAGAAGGGCAACTGGAACCCGTGGGAGCATCCCGAGCCGGGTCACTACTCACACGACGGCTTCATGCTGCGACTCGCGATCGGCTTCGGTGGCGGTGCGGTCAGCGGACGCGATGCCCGCTGGCACGGTGCAGGTCTCGGAATGGGCCTGGCCATCGGTGGCACCATCGTCGAGAACCTGGCTCTGCACGTCGACTTCCAGCGCACCATGCTGCTCGGCCCCAGCCACACCCTCGCTGGCGAGCGTGTCAACTTCGACGGCGACATCTCGCTCTCCTCGCTGGGCATCGGCGTCACCTACTTCATCATGCCGATCGACATCTACCTGAGTGGCTCGCTGGGCATCGGTGCGACCTCACTCGAGGCCTCGGACGGCAGGCAGCACGATTCGCACGCTGGACTCGCCGCCAACTTCTTGATCGGCAAGGAGTGGTGGATCGGCTACGACTGGTCGATCGGCGTGGCGGGCCAGCTCCTACTCATGGCAACCCAGGATGCTGTCTACGACCACCTGAACACCGCGGCCCTGAACCTGCTCTTCACCGCCACCTACAACTGAAAACAGCATCGCCTGGACCGCGATCCACCTCGCGATCGCGGCCTGAGCGGGCGCTTTCTTCGGTGGGTGCTCAGCCGACGCCCGCGCGCACCAGAAACCTCCATACGGGCTCGGCCGCGCCGCGGCTACCGCACGTGGGCGTTGACGACGGACCGCAACTGGGCTGCCTCGAACGGCTTTTCGATGCGCATGTTTGGAGTCTTGTCCAGGAACTCTTTAGCAAGGGTGGTGAAGGCACCACCTGTCAGGAAAACGATGTGCGCGGCCTGGTCGGGCACGCGACCATGAAGCTCTTCATAGAATTCCATACCGGTGACCTGCGGCATCATCACGTCGCAGAAGATCACGTCGAAGCGGCGACCGGAGACGATCAGCTCCAACGCTTCCAGTGCCCGGGTTGCCAGCGTGACGTCATGCTCGTTTGCGAGCACGCGCCCGATCGCGCTACCGATGAGCGGCTCATCGTCGACCACCAGAACCTGACCGCGACGCAGCGGCCCTTGGACCCGCGCCGGAGGCATGGGTGTCTCGATGAGATGCGTCTGCGCAGCCGGCAAGAGCACACGAAACGTGGTTCCCTTACCTACGTGGCTTTCGACTTGGATCTCGCCGCCCGCGAGACTGACTATGCGTTGACAGATCGAAAGGCCGAGACCCGTTCCGACCCCGGGCGGTTTGGTCGTGAAGAACGGCGTGAAGAGCTTGCGGAGCGACTCCGGCGTGATGCCCGAGCCGGTGTCGCGAATTTCGATTTGTACGAACCCTGCTGATGTCGTCGAGGTCACGACACGAATCTCGTGGCTCTCCACGTCGCCCTCTGGGATGGCTTGCGCTGCGTTTACGAGCAGGTTGAGGAACACCTGCCCCAGCCGCGCCTCGTTGATGTCGACCTCCGGGATGTCGCCGTACTCTTTCACCAGCTTCGCTCGATGACGGATCTCGTTCCAGGTCATGCGTAATGAAGACTCGAGGACTCGCCGAACGCTCACCGGTCCATGACTCTCGGCTTCGTTGCGCGAGAAGATCTTCAGATCGCGGACGATCTGACGCACACGATCCGCGCCCTCGCGAGCATCTCGCAGCTCTTCGTTCAGTTCGGCGGCGTCTGCGAGCTGGCCTCGCTTCGTCAGCTTCTCCACCTCGTGCGTGACCAATTCGAGGTTGGCCATTACGCAGGCCAACGGATTGTTGATCTCATGTGCAACACCGGCGGCGAGCATACCGACGGAAGCCATCCGGTCGGAGACCATGAGCTGCGTCTGGATCCGCTTGGCGTCAGTGGTTTCCCGTGCGATGCCGACGATCCCGCTGACCGCACCGGTGGCGTCGTGCATGGGGGAGAGCGAGGTCTGGTGGTGGCGCGTTCCATTCGGATCGTCCACTGACCATTCATAGACCACGGATTCACCGGACAAGGCCCGTGCGTTGGCTGCTTCGTGGGGCGGGGCGGCCGATGAGCCAACGATTTCTCTCGCGGTCTTTCCCAGAAAATGTTCGGGCGTGAGGCCGTCACGTTGGACCGAACGTCCGAATACGCCGACGTATCTCTGCGAAGCGTCCAAGATGAACACAAGGTCATCCATTGACGAAACCAGGGTGCGGAACTGCTTTTCGCTGTCCCGCAGGGCTTCTTCGGTTTGTCGTTGTGCTGTAACGTCGCGCGCGATCACAAGGATGAGTTGTTCGCCGACCACATCGACCACATCGACCAGGACGGCCGACACATCAGCGATCCACTGGCTGCCGTCCAACCGCGGCATGGCGAGCCCCGACGCGAGGATGTGGCGCTCGACCCCGAGGCGTTTGAATGCAGCATCGGCTCGGTCGCGATCTTCGGGCGCTATCCAATCGCGGTAGGATCGACCCAAGAGCTCGTCCTTGCTGCCTCCTAGCATGCGTTCGCCGCTCGCGTTCACCTCTCGGATGATCCCATCCGGTGTGAGAACGCAGATCACGTCGTACGCCTGATCTACGAGCTGTCGATAACGTTCGTCGGAGGCGCGGACCCGGCCTTCGAGTTGCTGCGCGTGCCGTTGCGCGCGTCCTCGTTCTTCGCGAGCTTGCGCGTCTCGCAGCTCGCGTTCGACCGCGGCGCTCAACCTGGGTCCGAGCTTGTCTTTCAGGAAGTAGTCGTGGGCCCCTGCCCGCATCGCGGCGACGGCCGTGTCTTCGCCGACCGTTCCAGAGACGATGATGAACGGGATGTCGAGGCCTCGCGCACGTAGCAGTGCCAGCGCCGCGGGCGCATCGAACCGCGGCATCGAGTAGTCGCAGAAGACGATGTCCCAGGCTTGTTTCGCCAGCATCGCCGACATCGCTTCCGGGGTGTCCACGCGCTCGAACGTGACGTCGAAACCTCCGCGTCTCAACTCGTGCACGAGCAGTTGCGCGTCACGGTCGACGTCCTCCACGATCAATGCGCGTAGAGGCTGGGTCACGCGCTCCCGGTGAGCGGCGGGGCTTGGTTGGTCACCAGCCAGTACAGACCGAGTTGCCGGACCGCTTCGGTGAACTGCACGAAGTCGATCGGCTTCCGTACGTAGCTATTTGCGCCCAACGCGTAGCCGCGGATCAGATCCTGTTCCTCCAGCGAGGACGTGAGGATCACGACCGGCACGAGCTTGGTGCGTTCGTCCTGGCGTAGTGCCCTTAGCACTTCGAGCCCGTCCAGCTTGGGCAGCTTGATATCGAGCAGCACGAGTTGGGGCAGTTCCGACCCCGGGCGATTCGCATGGACACCGCGTGCGAACAGGTAATCGAGCGCTTCGACCCCGTCGTGCGCGACCACAACATGATTGGAAAGGTTGCTCTTCTTGAAGGCGCGCAACGTGAGCTCCACGTCTTTCGGATTGTCTTCGACTAGCAGGATCGCTCTCTGTGAGGTCGTCTGGCTCATACGCTGGGATCCGTTTCGTGCAGCGTGAAATAGAAAGTGGCTCCGGCGCCAACCGCTGCCTGCGCCCAAACCTGCCCGCGATGTCGGTGCACGACGCGCTGCACAGTTGCCAAGCCCACACCGGTGCCCTCGAACTCGTGCGTCGCGTGCAAGCGCTGAAATACACCGAAGAGCTTGCCGGCGTAGGCCATGTCGAACCCCGCACCGTTATCCCGGACGAAGTACGCAAGTCGACCATCGCACGATGTGGTACCCAGCTCGATGCGCGGGTCCGCCTGCTTACCGGTGAACTTCCAAGCGTTTCCAAGCAAGTTGTCCATGACAATCGCGAGCAAGCGCGGATCGCCTCGCACGCTGATCCCGTCTTGAATCGTGACGTTCACCGTGCGCTCCGGCTGGGTGCGCGAAAGCCTCGCGATCACCGCGTGTGCCAGCGCCGTGAGGTCCACGGTCTCGTCGCTCAGCGTCGCTCGGCTGACGCGTGAAAGAGCCAGGATGTCGTCGATGAGCTGCGCCATGTGCTGTGCAGACTCACGTACGTAGCCGAGGTACCTGCGCCCATCACCGTCGATCTTTTCGCCGAAATCCTCGAGCAGCGCCTGACTGAACCCGTCGATGCTTCGCAGTGGTGCGCGTAGATCGTGGGCGACCGAATAGCTGAACGATTCGAGCTCGCGGTTGACCGTGTCGGTCGCGTCCTTGGCATGTTGCAGGGCGATTTGTGTGCGCTTGAGCTGCGTGATGTCACGAGCGATCCAGGAGGCGCCGATCAGAACGCCCGAAGCATCCCGTATAGGCGAGCTGCTGATCGACACATCGATCTCCGTGCCGCCCTTGCACCTGCGCACGGTCTCGAGGTGTTCGACGTGTCCCCCACTGCGCAGGCGTTGCAAGAGTCGCGAAAACTCGTCTTCGCTGTGCGCAGGGATCAGTAGCGCAACCGTCTCGCCGATCATCTCCCGCGGCGTGTGGCCGAACATCTTGTACGCACCCTCGTTCCAGCTGGTCACCGCTCCGTTCAGAGACAGGCTGATGATCGCGTCGTCAGATGACTCCACGATGGCAGCAAGCAGAGCCCGCGCATCGTGAATACGCTGCCGTTCGCTGATGTCGACGATGGAGGCAAGGGTGCGCGGACCCTCGGAAATTTCGATTGGGTTGAGACGGATCTCGAGCGGAACCAACGAACCGTCTTTGCGTCGACCAAAGAGTGGCTTCCGAGTGCCCAACTCGCGGCGGTCAGGCTGGCCGAAAAACGCCGTCACGTGCGCGGCGTGCTCGGCCCGCAACGGCTCCGGGAGCAGCATGTCGACCGGCTCACCGAGCATTTCTTGCCGAGAATAGCCGAACAGGCGCTCGGTCTCTTGGTCCACCAGCGTCATGATGCGGTCTGGATTCACCATGATGAGCGCGGACGGCAACGACTCGAGCATGAGTCGGAAGTCGTCGTTGACGTGGTGCCTGTCTGTGACGTCCTCGGTGCGATGGATGATGTACGCAAGCCCGCCGGACGGTCCATACACTGGTGAATTGGTAGACAGCCAGAAGCGTGTTTCGAAACCGCCGCCATCAGCGGCTGGTCGCGCAATGTCGTATTTCTGGATCGGCATCGCGTCGGTCAAGCCGTGGCGGCGCAACCGCTCAAGAGATGCACTAAGATTGCGGACTCCCGTGGCCCCCGGAGTTTCGGGGTTGAGAGGGAAGACATCGAAGAGCGGGCGGCCCACGATCGTCTCCCGCTGCGTCATGGTCGCGCGCGTGTACGCGTCGCTCACCGCGACGATGGTCAGCTCCGGGGTAAGCACGAGATACAAATCAGGCGCCGACTCGAAGAGTGCACGGAAATCGAGCTCGGGTGCGGCGCTGGCCGGCGCTCCGTGGTCGCCGACCGCGAACGACTCGCAGAGCGGCGCTGACGCACCAACGGTAGCGCTATGGTTCCCACCCATTGCGTTGGAGTATACGCCTCGTGGTGGTTGCACAGGGTGATGTTTTTGCTTGTCCGTCGTTGGCACAGAGGGCCGACCTACTGTCGTGCCGTGCGGAGCATCATCGGCATCTTGAGTCAAATGTCAGGCTCTGCTCGCGCACACTGTACTTAGTCGCACACAAGCATGGCGGGAACAGCTACGTCGATCTTATTCAGCGTTCCAGCTGATGCTCATCGACTGGGCATTGCCGGGGAGCGGGATAGTCTTGCTGTCGTTGGGACGATTTGCGACCAACCGACAGCTCTCGCGCCCGATCTTCGCAGAGCCGCTGCGTTACAGCTTGGGAC
This sequence comes from Sandaracinaceae bacterium, assembly GCA_017881145.1. Classification (GTDB taxonomy): domain Bacteria; phylum Myxococcota_A; class Polyangia; order Polyangiales; family JAFGIB01; genus JADGRF01. The sequence goes on from JADGRG010000408.1 coordinate 5,905, forward strand.
CGCGGCGAGCCGTGTGTGGCTTGATTCATGCATCGTTTCTCCATCGATGAGAGCAACACACACCGCGCCCGCGCCTTCCACTGAGGCACCTTACCCTGCGGCTCACTGCGATCTGTGCCCGCGCCGGTCTCGACCTCGCCCGCGTCGCCCCCTTGATCATTGACGGCAGCAGGAACACTCGTGGCCTGCCAGGCGCTCGTTGCGCCCAGAGAGGGTTCGTTCATGACCGAGGTAGCGACCGGGTTACGTGGTTCAGTGCTTCTCGTCGACGACGAGCCGGGCCTCATCACGGCCTACGCACGGTCGCTGACGGCCGCAGGCTTCGCGGTCGACACAGCCACGGACGGCAAACAAGCCATCGGGCTACTTGCTGGCAAGCGCTTCGATGCGATCCTGAGCGACATTTCCATGCCGGAGCTAGACGGCCTTGACCTACTGCGCGCGGTGCGCGCGCGAGACCTGGACGTGCCGGTGGTACTCATGACCGGTTACGCCAGCCTGGCGACCGCGGTGTTGGCGGTGGAATACGGTGCGCTGCGGTATCTGCGCAAGCCGCTCGAGATGTCCGAGCTGGCTGCAGTCGTGGGTCAGGCCGTGCGCCTGGGCAAGATCGCGCGCTGGAAACGGGAAGCCATCGAGCTGCTGGGCGATCAGACCAAGGAGCTGGGTGATCGCGCGAGCCTGGAGGTTGGTTTCAACCGCGCGCTCGACGGCCTGTGGATGGCGTATCAGCCGATCGTTCGTTACTCGGAGCGCCGAACGATCGCGTACGAGGCGCTGTTGCGTTCGAGCGAGCCCACGTTGCCGCATCCCGGCGCCATCGTGGATGCGGCACAACGGCTTGGCAGGCTCGCAGACCTTGGGCGCGCAGTGCGCCGACACGTCGGGATCACTGTTTCGAAGTCGCCAATCCCGCTGGTCTTCGTCAACCTGCATCCGCGCGATCTGCTCGATGACGAGCTCTACTCACTCGACGCACCGCTCACTCGCATCGCGCACAAGGTAGTGATCGAGATAACCGAGCGCGCCTCACTCGACGAGCTCAAAGACGTACAGACCCGCGTCGCCAGTCTGCGGAAACTCGGTTTTCGCATCGCCGTCGACGACATGGGTGCGGGCTACGCCGGTCTCACAAGCATCGCGCAGCTGGAACCGGAGGTCTTGAAGATCGACATGGGGTTGGTGCGCGACGTGGACGTCAACTCCATCAAGCAGCATCTGGTCGCTGCGCTAGTCAGTCTGTGCGCGGAGATGGGTGCATTGGTGGTCGCGGAAGGCATCGAGACTCGGGCCGAGCGTGACACGCTGCTGCGGCTGGGTTGTGATGTGATGCAGGGGTACTTCTTCGCCAAACCCGACAAACCGTTCCCGGAGGCCAAATTCTAACGATTGCCTGGGCAGCCCGCCGCCGCCCTCGGCTTAGCGGTTGGCTCGCCACGCTGGGGTATTGGGCGATGCAGTACATGCTGTAAGACGCGGACACCGGGCTCGTGCGGTTTGGGCGAGCGACTACGACGCGTTGACCGGGCGGTGGACGGCGAAGGATCCGTTGATCTTCGGCGGACGCTCGACCAACTTGAACAGCTACGATCCGAGCCACCATGCGACAAGCTCGGTCAGCTTCGTGGCTGATAGAGAGTGGCCGCCCGGGTAGATCCGAAAGCCTACGTCCGAGAACCCGAAGCCCTTCATGTAGTCGACGCTCTGGTGGCACGGTCCGGGACAGGAAACCGGCCGAGCTTGGAGCTGCAACCATACGTTACGTACGTTCGCGGAAAGACTCAGCTCTTGTCAGCAGCATGCCGCCACGCCGAGTGTCAGGCGCGAACGCTGGCGAATACCGCATCGTGAGCAGCAGCACGGCTAACACCATCCTGTGGGCCGATCCGCTGCCGCAGCCGCTTCAAGTCGGCGACACATATCGCCTGGGCAAGACCACGTACCAAGATATCGAGAACAAGTGTAAGAGCTGCCACAACCCCACCGGCTCTGCTCCCGGCATGTTCCTGGTGGCGATGCACGTGGTGAACGGCGGCACGACCACGATCGGCTGCGGCAAGTGCCACGATCCGCACAACGTCACGCCCAACTCCGGTCGTGGCAATGCGCTCATCCGCAGGAGTGTGCACGCCAGGCGGCGTTCCCATCCCAACGACGTCGACCCCCGCGCAGCCCGGGTATTTCACCTGGAGTGGGAGCTACCCCATCGTCTATCCGGCGTTCACTCTGCAAGTGCAGCGCACGTACGCGAACATCGGCTGGGGCGCTGTCAATCCCGGGTGCGGCGGTTGTCACGACTATCCGCCCCGAACCAGCGCACCCGCGAACGCGGCCGGAGCCGGAGACTCGCACTCCTGGCTCGACGACTGGGGCTACGAGAACATGCACAACTGGGACATGGGCTACGACCCACTGCACTGCCGGACGTGTCACTACGCCACTGTCACGGGGACCGCGACGTTCACTCGCGACAGCATGGACGTAGCCACCTGGGGCCCGCTCAGCATCGCGAATGCGGGTGCTCACGTGAACGGGGTGAATACCGTCCAGTTTGACACCACCAATCTGATCACTCAGCCGACGACTGCCGATCTATCCAAGGCGAGTTGGGACCCGGCCACGCGTAGCTGTGCCGCGGTCGACTGTCACATCCACGAGACCAGCGTGACTTGGGGCGCACCCTACCGCTGGGAGAATTCGACAGAGTGCAATCGCTGTCACCAGAACTAACGCTGCATCGCGCCTGGTGTCGTGACTACGGACAGCTCTTGCCAGGACGCGGTGATGCGAACACGTCGCTGCGACTAGCGCGCGACGCCATCGGCGCCGACAGAGAAGAGCAGACAGCCTTCGTTGCCGGTGCTGGTCGCGTCGGCTGGCCAGAACGTTGCGTTGAGCATGCAGGTCTCGTCCCCAGCACTCACTCCGTAGCGCAGCTCGCGATCGGTGGTGTTGCGGAAGTCGCACTGGAAGCGGAAGCCTTCTCCCGCCAGGAGACGTATAGGCTTGTCGAGCAACTCGTAGCGACTGTCGCCGCGTTCGTCGCTCTGCCAGAGGAGCTCTGGCGCGCGCTCTCCGCCGACGCGCCAGACCTTGAAGCCTGTCGAGAAGTGCTGGGTGCGACGCGAGAGACTGGAGACCAGCATCTCCTGCCGCACCAAGCACTCGCCGAGATGCGAGCTCTGGCCGCCGGGCGGCGTGTAGATGGTGAAGTTCGCGAAGTTCGCGGTGCGCGCAAGGTGTTGGATGCTGGCTGCGAGCGCCAGATGAAACGAGATCTTGGCTTTGGCCGGAACGGGTTCGTTGGTGTCGTTTACGTAGTGGTATTCGACAGCCAACTTCTGGCCGCCTTGAAACATTTTGCCGACGCCAGCAGGGAAGCGCTCGTCGTGGTAGCTGTCCTGCGTTGCGACGACGTCGATCAGCTCTTCACCAAACGCCTCGCCAGCGCGCGTGCAGGGCACGTTCGCACCCACGTCCATGATCGCAGCCGTCACGCTATCGGGGCGAGCGGCACTTACGATGAGCTCCTCGCCGTGCGCGCTGAGGGCAGTCTCGATGCGGTTGACGTAAAATGTGTCCGTGGCGCGGCCCGGCAGTGCGACGACTTCGCAGATGCGGATGTCATCGCCGGGCTCGATCGTCAGGCCGGCGGTGGCGACCTGGAAGCCGTGTTCCGGGGCGCTGAGCAGCAGAGTTTCGGCGTTTTCAGCCGCCGTGCCGCGCGCCGTAGAAAGCTCGGAGCCGGTCTGGACGCCGCAGCCTTCGGTAAGCGCGACGACGAGAGCAAGAGCTGCGAGCGACTTCAGCATGCGACGACGGTTCCTGGCTGCCAGGCGTAGTGGGAAGGATAGCCCAGCGCAAGGACCGATCGCCAACCGGCGGACCGGTCGGCCCTGGCCCGGGCTGCAGTCACTGAAGCCATGCTCAGTAGAGGGCCTTGTTCGGAAGGGCCGTCCAGGCGCGCAAGGGTTCGCTGGCCGCAGGCATCGCTATGCGCTGGAGTCGCACGCGCCGCTCGGCGGGGGGCAGGGCCAGCTCGCGGTAGAGCTCGGCGTCGTCGAAGCCGGCGCTGGCGGCGTCGTCGCGGGTGCTCGCGTAGAAGGCCCGGTCGATGCGGGCCCAGTAGATCGCAGACAAGCACAGGGGGCAGGGCTCGGTGCTGGCGTAAAGTGTGACGCCCTGCAGCTCATGGCTGCTGACCACCTGGCAGGCTGCGCGGATCGCGACGATCTCGGCGTGGGCGGTGGGGTCGAGGGTCAGGGTCACCCGGTTCTGCCCGCGCGCGATGATCCGGTCGTCACGCACGATCACCGCGCCAAACGGTCCGCCGCCGCTGCGCACGCTCGCTGCGGCCTCGTCGATCGCTACCTCTAGAAATGCCTCGTGTGTCACGGGCGTACCTCCAGCCTGGTTCGGTGGGTCAGCTCAGCATGTCATACGAGGAGCGCGAGTAGGTCGTCTCGCGTCAAGCCGAAGGCGGCCTCGGTGCCGTGGGTCGCTGCGTGGGCCAGCGCGCGCTTCTTCTCTTGCAGGACGAGCATGCGCTCTTCGACGGTAGCCTCGGCGACCAACCTGTGCACCAGCACAGGTCGCTCTTGGCCGATGCGGTGCGCGCGGTCGGCGGCCTGGTCTTCGACCGCCGGGTTCCACCAGGGGTCGAGCAGGAACACGTTGTCCGCCGCCGTGAGGTTGAGGCCGGTGCCGCCCGCTTTGAGGGAGACCAGCATGACCTTCGCACCCGCATCGCTCTGGAAGTCGTTCACGACTTCGCCGCGGTCGCGCGTGCTGCCATCCAAGCGCGTGAAGCGAATGCCTGCGGTCTTCAGATGTGGCTCGATGCGATCGAGCAGGCTCGTCCACTGCGAGAAGACCAGCGCCTTGTGATCCTCCGCCAACACCTTGTCGAGCAGATCCATCAGCAGCTCGACCTTCGACGAAGTCTCCGCGGTCTGCCCAGGCAGCAGCCCCGGGTGGCATGAAGCCTGTCGCAAACGCAGCAGCGCTTCGAGCGCAGCCAACACGTTGCCGCCTTCTTGCAGTCGCTCCACCACCTCTTTGCGGGTGGCGGCGACGATCGCGTCGTAGAGCTCGCGTTCGCGTTCGTTCAGCGTGCAGCGCACCACCACGTCGGTGCGTGGCGGCAACTCGCGGGCGACCTCGCGCTTGAGTCGGCGCAGCATGAACGGACGGATGCGTTGCCGCAGTCGTTCCGCCTTGTCCGCGTCGCCTTCAGCGATCGGCTTCGCATAGCGCGACTGGAAATCGTGTCGTCCCCCGAGCAAGCCGGGGTTCGAGAAGTGAAACTGGCTCCACAGCTCGTCGAGGCGGTTTTCCACCGGCGTGCCGGTGAGAGTCAGCCGAAAGCGCGCCTGCAAGCGGAATGCGGAACGGGCCACCTGGCTATCGGCGTTCTTGATGTTCTGCGCTTCGTCGAGGATCACGCTGTCCCAGGGGGTCGCGGAGAGGATTTCTTCGTCGAGGCGCAGGATGGCGTAGGTGGTCAGCGTGATGTCGGCCTTGGGGTCGAGCGAGCGGTTCGGGCCGTGGTAGGTGTGGACCTTGAGCGCGGGGCGGAAACGCTCGGTCTCGGCGAGCCAGTTGTGAAGAACGCTGGCTGGCGCCACCACCAGGCACGGCGACTTGACGACACAGAGCGCTTGCAGCGTCTTTCCGAGACCCATGTCGTCGGCGAGCATGGCTCCGAGGTTCGCGCTGGAGAGAAACGAGAGCCAGTTGATGCCATCGCGCTGATAGTCGCGCAGCTGCGCTCGCAGATCAGCGGGCAAGGGTGCATCTGCGATGCCCTCGAAACCCGAGGCCAGTGCGCGAAGGCTCTGCCAGTTGGGCGGCGGCGGAGCATCCAGCGCTTCGCAGAGGCGAGCCAAGTCGGGCAGTGCGCAGGCCGGCAACGCATTGTTGTCGGTTTTGGCGGCCATCAAGTCGGCCAAGAGCGTGCCGACGCGTGCCATGACGGCCTCGGGCAGGGGCGCGTAGCCACCCTCGAGCAGCGGGACCAGGGAATCGCCGCGGTTCCAGGCTTCGAGCACGGCCTCTGCAGAGGCGTGGCGCACACCTAGCGCGGTCGTGGTGGTGAAGCCCAGGCGCAAGTGCTGGCCTCCCAGATCGAAGTCCGGCGTGAGCGGAGCCGCCACGAAGCAGGCGTCGAGCCCTTTGCCCTGCACAGTGACAGCTGGGAAACGTCGCAGCTTCTCGGCGATATCGAGCGTGGCGTGACCGGTAAAGCGCTTGGTGTGGCCGACTTCCAGATCCAGGCGCAGCGAGAGCTCGTCGAGCAAGCGTCGCTCTTTGGCTTCGTTGCGCAGCGGCAACGGTCCGCCGAGGTAGTGCAACTTGCCACCGTCGACGCGCGCCGCTGGCGGATCTCCGTAGACGAGCAGCGGCAAGACCGCGAGGGCGCCATCGCTCCACTCGGTCTGCACCAAGAGGCGCGGCTGCATCGGGGTCGCGTTCGGCAGGAGCTTGCTCGTGACATCCACTGGCAGCCGCTCGCGCAGCGCCGGAATCACGCGTCCAACCAGGTCGGCGACTTGTCCGAAGCCATACACGCGCCCGGTGCGCAGCTCGTCGACGTCGCGGCCCGAGAGATCGAGCTCGCCGATCGGTCGCAACACACCGGAGTGCATCACGGCGCCGTTGTCGAAGATCTCCTGGATGCTCGGGTCCTGCTCCGCGAAAACGCGAAAGCCTTCCGGATGGTCTTCGACGCGTGCATGGATCGCCGGGCGAGGATCGCCCATCTTCACGTTGCGACCGTCGAATTGCACGTCCACACATCCGCCCAGCGCAGCGAGCACGCGTTGCATCAGCGGTCTTGGGATCTTGCCGGAGACCACGGGTCCGAGCGCGACATCAACTGCCATGTCAGCGGAGCTGGTCTGCACGTCGTCGTCGCCATCGCGGCGCTTCCAGGCCGAAAGGCGCGTGTCGAGCGCCACGAGCTGTTTGCCACGCACCAGAAAGCGTTCCAGCGTGAGCGCGCCTTCCTTGCGGCCCAGGCGGTAGGCGAGCTTGACGGCGGGTGCCGTGAGCGGCTTGACCACTTGTCCATCGTGTTCCGCTTGGCGCACGGCGATCACGGCGGCTGCCACGTGCACGCACGCGCGCTCCTCGCTCGGGCACTCGCAAGACCAGTCCAGGTGCGCGGGCGAGAGCACCACGCGAGGAGAGGTCATTCCGCCGCGCGTGATGATGCGCAGCTCGACCTCGTCGTTGTGTGTGCGCTTACCATCGACGCTGCCTGCGCGCATGAGCTGTTCCGCGCGCAGCCAGACCTCGGCGCGGCATTGTCCGCGGACGGCATCGAAGAGCTCTTGCATGGAGGTCGCCAAAGGGACGCGAATTGTAGCACGCCACAGAGCACGTTCGGTCGATCAAGGAGCCGATGGAGTCGAATCGCTGTCGGAATCGCAATTCGGGTAGAGTAAATGGCGGTTTCTGCGGGCTTCGAAGCGCTGCAAGCCCGGTTCCAAGAGGGCCTCCAGGTCGGAAACCTCGACGCCGCGCAAGAGAGCGGCGAGGACCGCCGGGTCGCCGACCAGCTTGCCGAGCTCAGCCATGTAGAAAGCTCGTGGGTGTAGCCCAAGCAGCTCGTGTGCCAGTGTCAGCCCGGTGCGAACTGGCAGAAACGCGCGCGCGTTGGTCACCTCGATCAAGACTCCGTGGCAGATCTTGCCGGCATAACGGTCGCTCTTTGGCGTGAAGTGGGTGGCGGTGAAGCGAGCCCCGGGCAGATGGGCTGCGCCCAGCTTCGTGACTAGTCGCCCCGCATCCACCCAAGGCGCGCCGAGGAGCGCGAACGGCTTCTCTGTGCCCCGACCGACGGAGAGGTTCGTGCCTTCCAGCAATCCGGTCGCAGGGTAGAGCAGCGCAGCGTCAGCCGTGGGCAGGTTGGGTGAGGGCGCGAACCACGGCAGGCCCGTTTCTGCAAAGCCCAGCTCGCGTCGGTAGCCCTGCATGCGGATGATGGTGAGCTTGGCGTGAATGGAACGCTCGTCGTTCATTAGCAGCGCGATCTCGCCGGCGCTCATGCCGTGGCGGATCGGCAGGGAGTGGTAGTTCACGAAGCTGTCGATGCCGCGGTCGAGCACCGGTCCCTCCACTGCGAACGCGCCAAGTGGATTCGGCCGGTCCAGCACGAACACTTCGACATGCTGCTCCGCGGCGGCTTCCATGATCTGTCGCAGCGTGGAGAGGTAGGTGTAGAAACGAGCTCCCACGTCCTGCAGATCGAAGACCACGGCATCCAGGTTGTGCAGCATCTGTGGTGTCGGCCTGTGCGTGCTCCCGTAGAGCGAGAAGACCGGCAGGCCGGTAGCTGCATCGGTGGCGTCATCGATGGCGCCTTCGCGCACGCTCTGCACTCCGTGCTCCGGCGCGAAGACAGCGACCAGCTCGACGTTCTTGGCAGCATGCAAGAGATCGATGCTGCGGGTGCCGTCGCGGGCGCGGCTTGCGCCGTTGGCGACTAGCGCGATGCGCTTGTGCGCGAGCGCAGCGAAGTCTTGCTGGCGCAGCACATCGATGCCGCTCTGCACCGCGCCGGCCCAATGCGCGCAGCTGGCGGGATAGGGCGCTTGTCCTGTGTAACGCGCCGCGACGTCAGCGATCTCGCCCGCCAGGTGAATCACGTGCCCCTGGTCGTGTGGATGCACGCGGTTCGAAAGCAAGAGCACGAAGAGGTCGCGCTCCGGATCGATCCACAGCGACGTCCCGGTGTAGCCACCGTGGCCAAAGGCCCGCGCGGAGAGGCCGTGGCCACGCAGTCCGGAGTAGCGGCTGCGCATGTCCCAGCCCAGACCGCGCGCAACATCGCCGAGGAAATGTGGCGTGGACATCGCATCCACGCTGGCCGGCGTGAGCACGCGCGCTGTGTCGAGCGCTCCGCCGCCAAGCAGCATGCGTGCGAAGCGAGCCAAGTCTGCAGCTGTTGAGAAGAGCCCGGCGTTGCCTGCAACACCACCGAGCAGAAACGCACGCGGATCGTGCGCGTCGCCGCGGATCACTGCTTCGTGGCTGGCTTTGGGGTCGATGCGCTTGCGCACGTCGTCCGGGACTTCCGTCGGCGCGACCCGGGACAAGAGGCTCGGTGGAATACGAAAGCGCGTGTCGTGCATGCCGAGTGGAACGAAGATCCTGCGCCGGGCAAGACCATCCAGACTCTCGCCACTGATGCGCTCGACCAAAGCGCCCAGCACGATGAAGCCGAGATCGCTGTAGATGAAGCGCTGGCCGGGCGGTGCGAGCAAGCGCAGCGAGGTGATCTTCGCCAAGGCTGAGATCTTTCCGCCCGCGTAGTCGCGCAACGAATTCTCGGTCTGCATTCCGCTTTCGTGCAGCAGAAGCTGGCGAACCGTGGCAGCGCCGAGAGGGTGCCCGTGCAACTCTGGCATCAGCGTCTCGAGCGCTGTATCTAGCTGCACTCGACCGGCCTCGACGAGCTGCATCAACAACGTGGCCGTGACGATGGGCTTGGTGAGCGACGCCAAGTCGAAGACTGTGTCGATGCTCATGCTCTCGTGCGCAGGCACGAGAGCGCGCTCGCCATAGGCACGCAAGAACACCAGCCCGTCGCGATGACCGACGGCGACCACCGCTCCGGGCAAGTTGTGATCGGCGACGCCGCGCGCGATCAACGCGTCGATCTCGGGCATCTCGACCGTCGCTACTTGGGACTTCGCGTGGCCGGCCACGGACGCCGCAATCGCCAAACTCAAGCACACCGCACGCGCGCACCCGGAACGCGCGCTTCCGCCGCTAGGCATGCATCAGATGATAGCAGTTGGCGCTGCTCGGTCGGCTCTGGGCTTGCCACACCGGCACCATCACGAAGCACGGCCGGCGCGTGGCCAAGGTCCAGGTGCGCGCCTGGCACGGCGACGAGCAGAAGCCGATTGCGGTTGCGCATGCCCATTTTCTCCCGAAAAACCGCGAACCCTGAAGTGCACGATTGATCCCCCCTTGATCTGCGTGCAGACTTGGTACAGCTTCCCACATGTGGGACAGCGTTACGCAGTGCACAGCACTTAGGAGGTCGGGCCCCATGCAGCAAGTTGGCAGCGACACGTTTCCGCGGGACGAAGTCACCGGGCTCGCGGCGTTCGACGACCTCGACCCAGTGAGCACCCTCAACATGATGCCGGAGGAGGTCGCGCCGCCGCCGCGCGTGTTCGCCCCGCCTGCGCCGCCGGTCGCTACGATCACTCAGCCACCCGTGTATGCGCCAAGCACTCGGGGCGGAG
>JADGRG010000409.1 GCA_017881145.1 Sandaracinaceae bacterium
CACGCGCTCCGCCGCGAGGCCGAGAGCCTTGCGTGTGGCTTCGGGCACTGCCTTGGCGCGTTCGCGCCAGTCGTGGACCACGGCGCTCTTGGTTTCGCGCTTGTCGAAGCGCAGGGTGAGCTCGCGCAGCGCGCGGTCGCCCTGGTCGCGGACCTGGCGGATGATCGCGCGCACCTCGGGCTCGACGCGCTCCAGGTCCGCGTCGCCGCGGCGTGAGAGCGTGGTCAGCGCCGCCTGGTAGTCGGGTTCTCCGTATTCGTACACCTTGAGCATCTGGCTTCTCTTGCCGCTCTGGTTTTCCAGCAAAGGCCCGCGATGCTTAGCAAACACCGGCCCCTTCCGCCACAGGCCGCCTGCTAGGGCTCCGACCGCTGTTGCCACCGTGGGCGAGCCCAGGTACACCCCCGCGCAGCCATGGCGCAGAAGTTTCACAACACGTTGAGCGACCGCCTCGAGGTCTTCGAGCCTGCCGAGCCCGGCAAAGTGCGCATCTACGTTTGCGGCCCGACCGTCTACGACTACGCGCACCTGGGCCACATCCGCGCCTACGTCGTCTACGACGTGATGGTGCGGCATCTGCGCCAGAGCGGCCTTTTGGTGCAATACGTCCGCAACATCACGGACATCGACGACAAGATCATCAAGCGTGCCTCCGAGCTTGGCGAATCGCCGCTCGCCCTGGCGGCGCGTTTCACCGCCGCGTTCCAGGAGGATCTGCAGCGGGTCTTGTGTGTCGCCCCGGACCTCGAGCCCAAGGTCACCGAGCATCTGCCCGAGATCATCGCGCTGATCGAGCGGCTCTGCGCGAAGGGCGCGGCCTATGCCGCTGATGGCGACGTCTACTTCGACGTCCAGGCGTTTCCCGACTACGGCAAGCTCTCGCACCGCAAAGTGGCTGACCTCGAGTTCGGCGCAAGCGGGCGGCTGGGTGATGGCGAAGACCAGAAGAAGCGGCATCCCGCTGATTTCGCGCTCTGGAAGGCCAGCAAGCCTGGTGAGCCGTCTTGGCAGAGTCCGTGGGGCCCCGGTCGGCCGGGCTGGCATATCGAGTGCTCGGCGATGTGCATGCGTCACCTGGGCGAGTCCTTCGACTTGCACGGCGGCGGGCTCGACCTGGTCTTTCCGCATCACGAAAACGAGATCGCTCAATCCGAAGCGGCCACCGGCAAGCCGCTGGCACGGCTCTGGGTTCACAACGGTTTCATCGAGGTGAACAAGGAGAAGATGAGCAAGAGCCTCGGCAACTTCTTCACGGCGCGCGAGTGCTTCCGCCGTGTCGAGCCCGAGGCCGTGCGCTACTTCGTGCTCACCACGCACTATCGCGCGCCGCTCAGCCTGGACTGGACCGTCGGTGAAAAGGGTGAGGTCACGGGCTTTCCGCAGATCGAAGAGTGCGAGCGGCGTCTCGACTACCTCTATTCGACCAAGCAGCGCATCGCGAGCATCGCGCCGGGCAGGATCGACCCGAGCGCTCCGGTCGAGCCCGAGCTGCGCGAGCTGCCCGCGCGCCTCTCCGCTGCGCTCGACGACGACCTCAATATGCCGGTCGCGCTGGCGGTGACCGCCGATCTGCTCAAGCGAGCCAACGACTTGGCCGATCTCGCGTCGCGCAAGCAGGGCAAGGTGAGTCAGGGCGCGCTCACGGCGGTGCGAGCTGCGTTCACCGCGCTCGGCACCGAGCTGGGTCTCGGTCTCGACGACCCGCAGGCGTTTCTGGCTCGCGTGCGCAGCCGCCGCGCTCTTGCCTTGGGCCTGAGCGAAGCCGAGATCGAAGCGCTCATCGTGGAGCGCTTCGAAGCGCGCAAGAACCGCAGCTTTGCGCGCGCCGATGAGATCCGTGCGCAGCTCTTGCGCACGGGCGTCGAGCTGATGGACGGAGCAGAGGGCACGACCTGGCGCCTGCTCTGACGAGCTGCCGCAAAATGGCTGATAGCGGCTTACGTCCTCGCAGCCTCGGTCACGCTACAAGAGTAGCGCTCCCTCGTCTGCTGCGGGCGCGCTCGCTCTCAGCCGATTTTTCGGCAGCTCTTGACCGCACCCATGCTCCACGCCTGACGCAGGCACGTCAACTCTGGTGACAGACCTGGCGAGCAGCCTTCGGCTAGCGGGTGCGCCTAGCAGGCGCGATGTCGCGCAACCTGCCACCGCCGCGATTCCTCTTGGCGCGCTGGCGAAACCACGGATATCGTATGGGTTCTTGGGGTACGCCCGACCCCGCTGCACTGGTTAGGAAAGCGTGAGAGCGGTGTTCGTCAATCTCATGCTACCCGGGAGCTCCATCGATGGCTGACGAACCCATCGCCACCGGCACGCTATCCAAGACGCCGTTGCCGCACCTCTTGGTTTATCTCGAGCAGAAGCAGCTCTCGGGGACGTTGGCGATCTGGCCGGACGTGCCGCAGCAAGGCGAGATTCGCCAAGACCGCATCCTACTGTTGAAGGGGCGTCCGGTGGCCGGACGTCTGATCGAGCCCGCCAAGACGCTGCGTGAAGGCTTGCTCAAGCTCTTCTACCGCAGCGAAGCGCCCTATGCGTTCTACGAGGGTAACCTGCTCGGTGGCGCCGAAGAGCGCCTCAACGGACGGATCGATCCGCTCTCGCTGATCGCAGAATCGCTGCGCTCCACAGCACGCGAGGAGGTCGTCGCAGACGTGCTCTCGCGCGTCGGCACCTCGCGTTTGCGCGTGCAGCCCAAGGTGGACTTGGCGCGCTTCGAGCTGGTGCCCGAAGAACGAGGGCTGATCGAGCTGCTGATGGCCGAGCCAGCCAGCGTCTCGGACCTCGTCTCCGGCTCGTCTTTGCCCGAGGTCCGCGGTCGGCGCCTGCTCTACCTTCTCTTGATCACCAAGACTGTCGCACCCTACGAAGAGTCATCGTCGTCGGCTTCCTCAGGCAGCTTTCGCGGTATCCCAGCCATCGCCCCCCCAGCCCGGCCGGCGACCGCACCGGTCGTAGTGACGCCATCAGCTGCAGCGAACCCGTCGCCCGTCGCTCAGCTTCTGCCAGATGCCGCGGATTCGAGCGCTCCGCCGGTTGCGCCTGAGCGCCAGCCAATCACCTCGAGTGAGCCGAGCGCTGAAGCTCCGCTGCCTGCGCAGCCATCGAGCCCGCCGCCGCCGCTCTCTGGCTTCTCGAGGCCGCCGGCCAATCGTCTGGAGCGCCTGGCCGAGATGCCTTCGGCGCCCGACGACCTTGCACCCGAGTTGCGCGATCGTTGGCAGAAGATCGTGACGCGCGGGCGCTTGATGGAGAACCAGACCTACTTCGAGATGCTCGGCGTCGACAAGAAGATCACCAGTGTCGAGGTCAAGGGCGAGTTCTTCAAGCTAGCCAAGGAGTGGCACCCTGATCGCTTGCCGGCCGAGCTAGCGCCGCTGCGCCCCTACGCAGAGATCATCTTTTCGTTCATGAACGAAGCCCAGAAGGTGCTGGGCGACGAGGAGCAACGCATCGCCTACGTGCGCACGGTGCGCGAAGGTGGCGGCACCCCGGCTGCCGAGAAGTTGGTGCAGGCCATCCTGGACAGCGCGCTGGCCTACGAGCGCGTGCAGGTGTTCGTCCGTAGACACCAATACGATGAGGCGCTGGCCCTTTTGGAACGCATCCTCGCTCTCACCAAGGACGAGCCGGACTACCACGCCATGCATGGCTGGATTCTGATGCAGAAGTTTCCCGGTCAAGATGCGCCCACGGCCAAGATCTTCGAGGCGCTCGACCGCGCCATCGAGCTCTACGACGGCCACGAAAAAGCGCACTCATACAAGGCGCAGATGCTCAAACGGTTGGGCCGACACACCGAAGCCATGCGCCACTTCAACAAAGTCGTGTCGATCAATCCGAACAGCCTCGAGGCTGCGCGCGAGGTTCGGATCGCCCAGATGCGCGACGAGAAGCAGAGCACCAGCACGGCCAAGGGCGCAGCGGCGGGGCTATTCGGCAAGCTGCTCGGTGGTGGCGACAAGGACAAGGGCAAGAAGAAGAAGAAGTAGCCCTCGCCTTGGGCCTGGCCTGCACACGCTGCCGGTGTGGCGGGCGCCGCCGGTAGCCGCCACTTGCGCCAGCGCTCGCTTCCGATGTGCGCGAGATGGCAGGCATCGCGCTCCGGCATGCCGCCTGCAAACACTCGCGGCATGCAGACGACAACCCTTCCTGCACCGAGAATCGGTCCCCGCGAACGGCTGGTGATGAGCGGCGTAGCTTCGCTCAGCGACGTCGACCTGATTGCGATCCTGCTCGGCACCGGCGTCAGCACCGAGCCGGTGGGCGTGGTGGCGGCGCGCCTCTTGGAACGCGCCGGAGGGCTGCATGGCCTCTTGCGTTTGGGTGTGAGCGAGCTCGGCGAGCAGGTGGGTATCGGCCCAAGCAAGGCCTGTCGCTTGCGTGCTGCGGTGGAGCTCGGCGCGCGGCTCTCGTCGCGGCCACTGCAGCGGCAAAAGCCCATCACCAGCTCTCGTGACGTGGATGCGGCGTTGCGATCGCGCTTGCGAGGTGAGCTACGCGAGCACTTCATCGCCGTCCCGCTCGACGCCAAGAACCATCCACTCGCCGAGCTCGAGATTGCGATCGGCGGCTTGCTCGCGTGCTGCATCACCCCGTCCGACGTGTTTCGGCCGGTGCTGCGCGAGGCCGCGGCGGCCGTGATCTTCGCCCACAACCATCCCAGCGGCGACCTGACCCCGAGCGACCAGGACATCGGTATCACGCACCGCCTGGTGCGCTGCGGCGAGCTCTTGGGGGTCACCGTGCTCGACCACCTGATCGTGGGCGAAAACGGCTATTTCTCGTTTCTCGACGCTGGACTACTTCGTCCCGACACCGACTTGTCCGCTCCCTGAGCTTGACAGCCCACGCCTACCGTGCTTTCGTCCGCGTCCCGGTTTTTGGCCTCCTAGGAGTGTCTCGTGAAGCGCACTTATCAGCCACATCGCAAGCGTCGGCTCCGAACCCACGGGTTCCGGGCTCGTATGAAAACGGCCAACGGACGCAGGGTGCTCAGCAACCGGCGCCGTAAGGCCCGCAGTCGCCTGACGGTGTCTGTTTACAAGAAGTGAGTTCCGGCGGTTTTTGTCGCTAGACCGGTCGTCGGGCAGGGTGATGTCGCCTGGCGTCGGCAGCGACCTGAGGCGGACCTGAACGAGGTGCGCGATGGCTTGCCCGCAACCACCAGAGGCTTCCGTCGGGCAACCGGATGAGAGCTTTCCCAAGCGGCACCGTCTGCTGCGGCGCTCGTCGTACCTGCGCGTGCAGAAAGAGGGCGGGCGCGTTCACACGCCGCACTTCGTGATGCTGCTGCTGCCGGCAGCCGAACGTCGGCTCGGTGTGACCGTCGGCAAGCGGATCGGCTGTGCGGTGCAAAGAAATCGCGTCAAGCGCCTGGTCCGAGAGGTCTTCCGGCGCAACCAAGAGCTCTTCCCTGCCGATTTTGATGTGGTCCTCGTGGCCCGCGCTGGAGCTCCGCGTCTAGATTACGAGGCCGTCCGAGCCGAGCTGGAGCGCGCCCAGGGCTCCGTGCAGCGGCTGCTCAGTCGAGCTACGGAGCGCGCGCAAGAGCGCGACACCCGACCATGACAGCACGAATTCTTCTCTTTCTGATACGCCTCTACCAACGGGTCCTGTCCCCGCTCCTCGGGCCGGTCTGTCGCTTCGAGCCGAGTTGCTCGCGCTACACGGCCACCTGCATCGCGCGCTTCGGCGCGCTGCGCGGCACGGCGCTGGGCGCTCGTCGAGTGCTCCGCTGCAATCCGTTTTTCCCGGGCGGCATCGATCTGCCCCCGGAACCTAGTCAAGACGAGTGCTCCGCCCATCGCGCTGCGGCATCGTCTTGCGTCCACGTTCGGAGCTTGCGGTAACGGCCATGAAGAAGAACACGACCTGGTTCTACCTATTCGTCCTCGGAGTTGCTTTGGCGGCGCCACGCCTGATGCAGCGCGCGAACTCCGCCAAGGAGGCCACCGCGGCCAAGCATGCTGCGAGCCCAGCATCCAAGTCTGGCCCGGCTCAGCCCGCGACCATCTCGAGCGCGCCTGCGTCCGCTCCGCAGCTGGCGCTGCCCGAGCAGATCGCCACGCTCTCGACGGCGCTCTTTCGCGCGCGCATCTCCAGCCTCAACGGTGGGCTCCAGAGCTTCGAGCTGCTTGATCCGCGCTTTCAGGCCGACGGCAAGCCGCTTCAGATGGTCACCACCAGCAAGCCTGCGTATTACCCGCTCGGGCTGCGGATCGACGGCACGGTGCTCGACACCGCGTCGGGCTGGCGGATGCAGCAGCTCTCCGAGCAGCGCGTGCGTTTCCACTTGGATGGCGACGGTCTCGGCGTCGAGCGCAAGCTCGAAGCAGGCGCGGGCCCCTACCAGGTCTGGGTCACCACCACGATCCAGAATCGCGGCACGACGCCGCGCAAGCTGACCATCTCCGAGACCACGTTCCACTACGTGGCGCGCAAGGCTGAGAGCGGCGGCATCCCGTTTCTGCCAGCGCGTTCGAGCGCAATCAGCAATGGGCTCTGCCATCACGGCGACGACTTCGAGCGGCTCGACGGCAAGAAGCTGCAGGAGCCGAAGAGCTGGTCCGGCATCGTCCGTTACGCCGGCATCGACAACGTCTACTTCCTGAACGCCATCGTAGCGGCGGACAAGAACGCAGACGGCTGTGCGCTCGAGTCCTCGAGTCGCGGCACGGACGCAGACAATAAGCCCATCGGCACGCTCTTTTCGGCGCGCCTCTCGCACGCGCCGATCGTGCTCGGGCCGTCCGAGAGCAAGACCGTTCGCGTGCTGGCCTACCTCGGCCCCAAGACGCCGCAGGAGCTAGCGCGCGCCGGGCACGAGCTGCACGAGGCCATCAACTCGGGCTTCTTCACCGCGGTGGCCGATGTCCTCACCCAGCTCTTGAGCATGATTCATGGGGTGGTGGGCAACTGGGGTGTCGCCATCATCCTGCTCACTTTCCTGGTCAAGCTCGTCCTCTATCCGCTGACGCACAAGCAGATGGAGTCGATGGCGAAGATGAAGGAGCTCAAGCCGGAGATGGACCGGATCAACGAGCTCTACGCCGATGACCGCGAGAAGAAGGGCGCGGCGGTCATGGAGCTCTACCGCAAGAAGGGCGTCAACCCGATGGCGGGCTGCCTTCCGGTGATCCTGCAGCTGCCGATCTGGTTTTCGCTCTACGCGTCGCTCTCGTCGAACATCCAGCTCTTCCACGCGCCTTTTGCGCTCTGGTTTCGGGACCTCTCGTCACCGGATCCGTTCTTCGTATTGCCGCTTTGTCTCGGCGTCCTGATGTTCGTGCAGCAGAAGCTCGCGCCTCCGACCGGGTCCGACCCGATGCAGGCCAAGATGATGCTCTACATGATGCCGACCATGATCACGAGCTTCATGCTTTTCTTGCCAGCCGGTTTGTGTTTATACATGTTTACCAACTCTGCGCTGAGCATCTTGCAGCAGCGCGTCATCGAAGCCCGCCTGAAACAGAAACTAGTGAGCGCGACCGCCTTATCATCCACTTCCACGAAGGTCGCGCCTTCCGACGACGAAGCTCAGGCTGGCTCGAAATCCACTCCTGCCCAACGGAGGTTGCGTCGTGGTCGAAAGTAGGAACCCTAACGAGCTCGACGGAGCCCTTTTTCTCGACGACAGCGACGAGGGAAGCGAGAACGAAAACGCGGCGCCGCGCGAGCGCAGCGACAGCGCCAGAGGACCGCGCGAAGACCTGCGCGAAGATGGAAAGGCCGAGCTCTCCTGCGAGATGTTGGTCGAGATCCTCAAGCGCATGGGTCTCAACGTCGACGTGAAGATTCGCCAGGACGACGAGGAAGTCGTGCTCGACGTCACCGGCGAAGAGACCGGTCGGGTGATCGGCAAGAAAGGCCAGACCCTCGACGCGTTGCAGTTCCTGATCAACAAGATCGTGAACCGCTTCCCGGAGAGCCGGCGCCACATCGTGCTCGACTCCGGCGACTATCGCTTGCGTCGCGAAAACGGTCTGGTGTCGATGGCTCGTCGCGAGGCCAAGCGTGCGGTGCAGCAGAGTCGCATCATCACGCTCGAGCCAATGTCCCCGCGCGACCGTCGCGTCATCCACCTCTCGCTCGCCAAGTTCCCGGGTGTGAGCACGCGCTCCGACGGTCAGGGCTCCGAGCGCCGGGTTCGCATCATTCCTGCTCGCCAAGGCCGTTCCGACCGCCAAGCGCGCCGTCCACCGCAGTAGCCGAAAGCGTCGAGCCTCCGCTTACGGCGTTTGCGGACCTTCGGTGGGACCAGCAGCGCTGCGCGTGCGTAGCGCGAGCGCTCGCTCTTCCGAGACGCTCGCGCTCACGCCTCAGCTCGGCGCATACACCGCGATGCAACGCTCGGCGGCATTGCTCGGCAGCCGATAGCGCGTAACGTGTGCGAGATGCGTGTCGGAAGGCGGCTGCGGAGGTTCTTGTGCCGCCAGTAGTACCAGCGTTCGGCGGGCGAGCTTGGCTCCGAGCTCTAGCCAGAGGGGCGGTGCGAAGGTCGCTCGCGACATGGCTACGTCGAAGGGCGCGCCCGCTACCGCTGGTGTCGCTTCATCGAGCTTTGCTTCCAGCACCAGCGCGCGGCTGACCAGGCCCAGTGAGCCGAGCGCCGTGCGCAGGAACGCCACGCGCTTGCGCAAGGGTTCGACCAGTAAGGCGGACAGGTCCGGCCGCAAGAGCAGCACGGGCAGGGCAGGAGCGCCCGCACCCGAGCCCACGTCGAGCAAGCGGCTGGCTTGGGGCACGAGCCTTGGATCGGCCAGCACCAGCGCATCGGCTAGCAGCACCTCGACCTGCGCTGCCGCGTCGCGCGCGCCGGTCAGGTCTAGCTTGCGGTTCCAGCTCGCGACCAGTTGCACGTAGCGCCCGAGCAACTCGACGGACTCGCTCGACACAGGCCGCTCCAGGGCTTGCGCCAGCGTCACGATGCGCTGCCGGTCTCTTGCGAGCTCGAAGTCTGTGCCCATGCTCGTGCTTGTATCGGCGCGGCTCGGCGCTGTCGAGTTGGCTTGGTTCGTCGATTCGTTGCGAGCCCAGCAAGTGCGCGCCAATCTCCGCGGATGGAAGCTTCCGTGCCAGGACTCTCCGACACGCTGAGTGCGTTCTACGGCGCTCTGCCCCAGGGTGCCGTGGAGCAGATGAAAGGCGACGCCTCGACGCGTCGCTACTATCGCTTCCGCGCCGCACGGCCGCGTGAGCTGGCAGCGGGACAGCCAGCCTCTCTGATCGTCATGCGCCTGCCCGACGATCCCGACACCAGCCAGCCTGCCACGGCACAAGCACTTTCGTTTCTGGATGTGCAGCGTTGGCTTTCGTCCCGCGGCCTGCCGGTGCCTGCCGTCCACCACAGCGACCTCGGCCGAGGCTTGCTTCTGCTCGAAGACCTGGGCGACGAAACCTTCGAGGCGCGACTTCGCCAGACCACACGCAGTGCGTGGCCAGAGCGTTATGCACAAGCCATCGACTTGCTCGCGCACTTGCACGTGGCCTGCAAGCCACCGCACCAGCCGAGCGATTGCATCGCCTATGCGCGGCACTTCGATGCGGCGCTCTTGCGCTCGGAGCTTCATCATTTTCGAGAATGGGGGCTAGCAGCGCTCTACGGTGCCCTGGCGCCGGAGCTGGGTGTGGCGCTCGATGCACACTTCGACGCGCTCACGGCGTCGATCGACGCGTTGCCGAAAGGCTTCGTGCATCGCGACTATCAATCCAGGAATCTGATGTGGGCGCCGGGCGATCGCCTGACCCTGATCGACTTTCAGGATGCGTTCTTGGGACCCGCTCCTTACGACTTGGTCGCGCTGCTCTGTGATTCCTACGTGGAGCTCGACGCCGAGCTGCAGCTCGCGATGCTCGACCGTTACGCGACGCTTCGCGGCTTTGCGACCGGCGAGCGCGAGGCCCTGCAGCGCGGGTTCCATCTGATCGCGGTGCAGCGCAAGTTGAAGGATGCAGGCCGCTTCGTGTTCATCGACCGCGTGCGCAAGAACCCGGACTTCCTGCCGCACTATCCGCAGAGCCTGCGCTACGTCGGCCGCGCGCTCGCAGCATTGCCGGAGCTGCGGCCGCTGCAGGAGCTCTTGCTTCGCTCGGTGCCGGGCTTCCCAAACGATGCGGCGATCCCCAGATCGATTGGTTGATGGGCGAAACCGTCACGTGAGGCACGCAGGCTCGCCACACCCAGCGTGCGATATTCCGGCACACGCACGCACACCCAGAGGCCGGGAATAGTCCGCCCTCCGGGTGGTTTTCCAGGGACTTGCCCTCGCGAGTCCGGCTAGTAGACTCCCCGCCTTCATGAGCCGCCACGCCGTCGCTGCTGCTCTGCTCGTGCTGCTTGTCGCTTTGGCCGACGAGGCGTGGGCGCTTGCGCCGGCAGCAGCTTCGCCCGAGCTAGGCAGGAGCGGCAGCGCCGAGACGAAGGCTGAGGCCAAGCCGCATGGCGTCCAACCGGCTCTCGCAGCAGCTCGTGGATCGCTGCCGAGCATGTGCGCGGAACAACCGGCACCCGTCTCCGCGCGTGTCTCGGCACGAGTGCTGCGCGAGCTCGGGCTCATCGACGACGGTTCAGTGCCGTGGTGCATCACGCCCGACGACGCGCGCTGCTCTCCGATGCACGAGAGTGGAGCGCCGTCCGGAGCGCACGCAGACGCCAAGCTCTCTTCGGTCGCGGGTATTTCGTTTTCGGTGCCGCGCCCGAGCGAGACCGATGCCCACTTGCTAGCTCCACCCCGCGGCGCGCCGCGCGAAGCTGCACGGATGCGTCTCGAACGCCCGCCTCGCGTGGGTCGGCAAGCGGTCTGACCTGACAGTCAGGCTGCCTGCCTCACGACACCCGATCAATCTAATCGTTTCAAGACCTAAACGGCGGCTCGCTCGCGACGACGGTGTTCGCGCGTGCGGGTGCATCAGGAGACATTGTCATGAGTAAAGGTTCAGCACTCGTTTCGATATTATTTGCGTTCTTCTGCGGGCTCGTCATCGGCAACATCACCACCACCGGTAAGGGTGGGCAAGAGGCGACAGCGGAGAAGGTAGAAGGCGCAGCCGCCGCTGGCGCGGACGCCAAGCAGGACGACGGCATCGAGCGCTATCAGGTGCCCGTCACCGCAGCGCAGCCTGTCAAAGGCCCCGCAGACGCGCTGGTCACGATCGTGGCGGTCAGCGACTTCCAGTGCCCGTTCTGTAGCCGCGTGGAGCCGACCATCACGCAGCTCATGCAGGACTACAAGGGCAAGCTGCGCGTGGTGTGGCGCAACAATCCCTTGCCCTTCCACCAGAACGCCATGCCCGCTGCCGAGGCTTCGATGGAAGCCATGGCGCAAGGCGGTAGCGACAAGTTCTGGCAGATGCACGACAAGCTCTTCGCCAACCAGCAGGCGATCGAGCGCACCAACCTGGAGACCTACGCCACCGAGCTCGGCCTCGATCTGACCAAGTTCAAGGCGGCCCTCGACTCGCATGCGCATCAGGCGAAGATCCAGGCGGACCAGGCTCTGGCCACCCGCATCGGCGCGCGCGGCACACCGGCGTTCTTCATCAACGGCCGCTTCCTCTCGGGTGCGCAGCCGGTCGAGCGCTTCAAGGAGGTCATCGACGACGAGCTCAAGCGCGCCGACAAGCTGACCAAGAGCGGCGTCTCGAAGGCTCAGATCTACGCCACGCTCACCAAGAACGGCCTGACGGCTGCCAAGGCCGAAGCGCCCGCCAAGCCGGAGGCGCCGCGTCGCCAGCCGGACCCCAAGGCCGTCTACAAGGTTCCCGTCGGCACGTCGCCGGCCAAGGGTCCCGCGGACGCGCTGGTCACGATCGTGGAGTTCAGCGACTTCCAGTGCCCGTTCTGCAGCCGCGTCGAAGCGACGGTCAAGCAGGTCGTGGACACCTACGGCAAGGATGTGCGCGTGGTGTTCAAGCAGAACCCGCTGCCCTTCCACCAGAACGCAGGTCCCGCGGCCGAGTTCTCGATGGCAGCCAACGATGAAGGCAAGTTCTGGCAGGCGCATGAGAAGCTCTTCGCCAACCAGCAAGCGCTGGAGCGCGCGAACCTCGAGACCTACGCCAAGGACCTCGGCTTGAACGTCGCCAAGGTGAAGGCCGCGCTCGATAGCAACAAGCACAAGGTGCAGGTTGATGCCGATCAGGCGCTGGCGCGTGGCCTCGGCGCTGCCGGCACGCCCTCGTTCTTCATCAACGGTCGCAGCCTGCGCGGTGCGCAACCCTTCGAGGCCTTCAAGGCCGTGATCGACGAAGAGCTCGCCAAGGCCAAGCAGCTGGTGGCGGCGGGCACGCCCAAGGGTCAGCTCTACGCCAAGATCATCGAGAACGGCGCCAGCGAGCCGAAGTTCATCGATGCCCCGAACGCAGCGGCACCGGCGGCTGCGCCTGCCGAGCCCGACGCCGACAAGGTCTATCAGATCGCGCCGGCAGCCAAGGCGCCCGTCAAGGGCAACCCGAACGCCAAGGTCGTCATCCAACAGTTCAGCGACTTCCAGTGTCCGTTCTGCAGCCGCGTCGAGCCGACCGTGAAGCAGATCATCGACACCTACGGCGCGAAGGTGAAGGTCATCTGGCGCAACTACCCGCTGCCCTTCCACCAGAACGCCATGCCCGCGGCTGAAGCTTCGATCGAGGTCTTCGAGCAGGGCGGCAGCGAGAAGTTCTGGCGCTTCCACGAGAAGCTCTTCGCCAACCAGCAGGCGCTCACGCGTGCGGACCTCGAGAAGTACGCCGAGGAGGTTGGTGGCATCAACATGGCCAAGTTCAAAGCTGCTCTCGACAGCAACAAGAACAAGGCTGCCGCACAGGCCGACATCAATGCGGTCGAGAAGTCCGGCGCGCGCATCGGCACGCCCTCTTTCTTCATCAATGGCAAGCTGCTGCAAGGCGCCCAGCCTTTCGAGGCCTTCAAGGCCGCGATCGACAAGGCGGTTGCCGAAGCCAAGTGACGATGGCCGCGGTGAAGTGCTAGCCAGCGTTCACAGCGTCTGACACCTCGCAAGCGGGGGGCCCCAACGGGTCCCCCGTTTTGCATTGGGCCGCTCGTCGGACTCCGCACGCTCTGCGCAGCTCCTTACACGGTTGCGCGCCGCCTCGGGTCATGGAAGCGTGAGCTTGAGGTGCACATGCAGAGCACGGTCATGAGCTGGGTCGCGGCGCTCTTCCTGCTGGCGATCTTCGGGTGTGCGGAGCATCGGTCCGTCACCGGGTACGCCGATGCTGGTGCCGCCGGTGCGGCTGGCACGGCGTCCGGATCGGCGGGAAGCGGCGCAGGTTCGGC
>JADGRG010000410.1 GCA_017881145.1 Sandaracinaceae bacterium
AGACGTTGTCAGCCAGCTTGATCGCAGCGGTCTTGCCCGGCGCCGAGGTGCGGTCGTACTGATCGTGCCAGTCCGCGTCCGTCACGTAGCAGTTGGTGGCGAACATGCAGTTGTTGCCGATGCTGATCGAGGTCGCCGCCGCAATGCGCACGCCGGGCAGCACGATGCAGTAATCGCCGAGCGTGAGCTGGGCCTTGCCTTCGCGATCCGGATACACGGTGAGCTGGATGGGACGCTCGCGGGTGGCCATGGTGTGCAGGCGCTTGCCGATGCGCACGCGCGGCCCGTTGACGTGGAAGTAGCGCGGGTTGATGAACTTCCAGCCCTCGCCCAGCGAGTCGAGCTGGGGACGCAGGTAGCGCTCGGCATAGAGGTCACTCCAGCCTGCGTGGATGCGCTTCAGCCAGAGCGGTCGATGGTCACGTCTCACGTGCCGGCTCTAGCCGCCGCAGGCGAAAAGGTAAAGCCCGAAAACGAGCGCTTCGTCCCTGAAAACGAGGCTGCCGGCACGTTGCAAACTCACCTACAACCGTGTAGGCAGTGTGGGCACATCGAGGGCAAGCCACGAGCGGGCCCTGTCGATCGGTTCAGTAAGTGTGGCCGGTCGGGCAGCGCTTCGAGACAGATTCCTTAACCTTCGGTGCATCGCTCAGTATCCGGCATGGCAGGTGGCCCGCTTCGAATCTGTCTGTTGACGTACCGTGGTAACCCCAGCTCGGGCGGCCAGGGCGTCTACGTGCGTCTTCTGAGCGAAGCGCTGCGCGACCTCGGCCATCAGGTCGACGTCTGGAGCGGACAGCCCTACCCCGAGCTCGTCGACGGCGTGAACCTGATCAAGGTCCCGAGCCTCGACCTCTGGAACGAAGCGCAGCTCTTCCGCCGCCCTTCGCTGCACGAGCTCAGCGACCTCATCAATCTCTCCGAGTATGCACGCACATGCTTCGGCGGTTTCGTGGAGCCGCTGACCTTCTCGAACCGCGTAGCCCGACACTTCCAGCGTGGAGGCAACATCCACGACTACGACATCGTGCACGACAACCAGTGCCTTGGCCCCGGGCTCCTGCGCCTGCGCTCGATGCTGCCAGTGGTCGCGACCATCCACCATCCCATCACCGTCGACCTGCGCATCGCCTACCAAACGGCAAGCAATCGCACCACCCGCTTTGGTCTACGGCGCTGGTACAGCTTTCTGCCCACGCAGCTCAAGGTCTCGCGGCGCTTGGACCGAATCCTGACCGTCTCCGAGGCCAGCAAGCACGACCTGCACCGCGAGTACGGCGTGCGCCACGACCGCATGCGTGTCGTCGGCAACGGCATCAATCTGGATGTGTTTCGCCCGCTGCCCAAGATTGCGCGCAAGCCCAATCAGCTCATCACCACGCTCTCGGCCGACGCACCGCTCAAAGGCTTTCGCTACTTGCTGGAAGCGCTCGCCCTCTTGCGCGAGAAGCGTCCGGAGCTGCGTTTGAAGGTGATCGGTCAGCCCGGCCTGGAAACCGGCACCGCCGAGCGCGTGCAGGACATGGGGCTCTCGGACATCGTGTACTTCACCGGGCGTGTGCCGGCCGAAGACATCGCCAAGGCCTACGCTGAAGCCACGCTGGCCGTGGTGCCCTCACTCTACGAAGGCTTCGGCTTTCCAGCCGGTGAAGCCATGGCCTGCGAAGTGCCGGTGGTCTCGTCGCGCGGCGGTGCGCTTCCGGAAGTCGTCGGCATCGACGGAAAATGCGGCGTGCTGGTCGAGCCACGCGATGCAGCCGCGCTTGCCAACGCCATCGACGCGCTCCTCGACGACCCGGAGCGACAGCGCGCCATGGGCAAGGCCGGACGCGAACGTGTGCTCGACCTCTTCACTTGGCGTCGCGCTGCCGAGCGCACGGTCGCCGTCTATCGCGAAGCCATCGCGAACCACAGGAGCCTGCCTTGCTGACCATGCGCTTCGAGAAGCTCGGCCTGCGGCCCGGCATGCGTGTGCTCGACGTCGGCTGCGGCGGTGGCCGACACGTGCGGCAAACCCGGCTCATCCCGGGCATCGTGGCGGTTGGCCTCGACCTCGGATGCAAAGAAGTTCGCGACACCGACAAGATGCTGCGTGAGCTGGATGCAATACCAGTGCAATACGGTGGCACTGTGCCGGGTGCCGGCCCGTGGGCGTCGATGCGCGGCAGCGTGTATCAGCTTCCATTCAAGGACGAGAGCTTCGACTGCGTGATCATCTCCGAGGTGCTCGAGCACCTGAGCGAAGACGAACGCGCCCTCAACGAGCTCTGGCGCGTGCTCAAGCGTGGCGGAACCTTGGCGGTGTCGGTGCCGCGCGAAGGTCCGGAAGCCGTGTGCTGGGCGCTCTCCCACGACTACCGCAACTGGCCAGGCGGACACATCCGCATCTACCAGCGCAGCGCCTTGCGCGAGAAGCTGGTGCAGCACGGCTTCGACATCTACGCGAGCCACTTCGCGCACGCGCTGCACTCGCCCTACTGGTGGCTCAAGTGCGCGGTCGGCCTCAAGCGCGAAAACGATTGGTCAGTGAAGCTCTACCACCGCCTCCTGGTTTGGGACATGATGCGCCGGCCGAGGTTGACGCGGGTGCTGGAGGCAGCACTGCAACCGTTCATCGGCAAGAGCGTGGTGTTCTACGGGATCAAAGCATGAGGTCGACGATGCAGGTTGAAGACGCGCTCTTGCGCGCCGACGAGCTCGAGGTGACGGCCGCGTTCTTGGCCGCACAGCAGCAGCCCTCCGGCGAGATCCTTTGGTCGGAGAACGGCAAGAGCGACCCCTGGGACCACATCCACGCAGCCATGGGCCTCGCCGCGCTCGGACGCATCGACGCCGCCAAGGCGGCCTACCGCTATCTGGCCAGCATCCAGGAGCCGAGCGGCGCATGGGCTGCAGAACGCGTCGGTGGCGTGGTCACGCGCGTGTCGCAGGAGAGCAATCACGCCGCGTATATCGCCACGGGCCTGTGGCATCTGCAGAGTGCCGCGCCCGACGTCGACTTCCTGGCAGAGCTCTGGCCGACGGTCGAGCGCGCCATCGACTGGATCGCAGAGCTGCAGCTGCCGAGCGGCGCCATCGCCTGGGCCGCCAAGCACGGCAAGGTCTGGCGCTCGCCACTGCTCACTGGCTCCTCGTCGATCCACGGCTCGCTGGTGTGCGCGATCCGCATCGCCGAGCGCCTCGGTCACGAGCGCCCGAGCTGGCGCAGAGCGCGTCAGAAGCTCGCGCACGTACTGCGCCACGACCTCGACGTATTCATGAACACCGACCTGCCCGAGAAGCCCGGCCGCTACTCGATGGATTGGTACTATCCGGTGCTGGGGGGCGCGCTGCGCTCCGGCGCCGCTCGCGCGCGGCTGCTCGATCCAGAGTTGGTCCCCGCGTTCATCGAAGAGGGCGTGGGCTGCCGCTGCGTGCGCGATCAACCCTGGCACACGGTTGCCGAGACCTGCGAGCTGGTGCTGGCGCTGGATGCTGCTGGGCTCCACGAGCGCGCCAAAGACGTGCTCGGCTGGACACGCTCGCAGCGCACCGAAAACGGCGCGTATTGGACCGGCGCAACGCATCCGGAAGGCATCATCTTCCCGGAGGGTGAGCAGACCACCTGGACCGCCTCGGCCGTGATCATCGCAACCGACGCCCTCCGCGGCGAGAGCGCGACCAGCAGCTTCTTCCGCGAGTTGGACGGTGGCGACCTCGAGCATCTCGAGCACAACGCTTCACGTGGCCAGCGCCCACAGCGCGCACCCTACGGCGAAGTGCCGACGTCACCCGCAGAATGATTGCGCTCTGTCCCACCCAGCCAATGCCGCACGCGCGATCCCCGGCTTGAC
>JADGRG010000411.1 GCA_017881145.1 Sandaracinaceae bacterium
CGGCTATCCGCGGCTGGATGTGGTTCCGGGCAGCGTCGCCGTGCCCGGTGCTGCCAACGTGCAGCATGCGCGCAAGCTGAAGCTGATCCGTCACATCGCCAAACTCGACGCCGAAGTGGTGGTGGTCGATTGCGGCGCGGGCATCCACTACAACGTCCTCGACTTCTACACAGCTGCGGACGCGCGAGTCTTGGTCGCGACCTCGCAGCTGGTCTCACTTCAAAACGCCTACGGCTTTCTGAAGGCGAGCACTTATCGCCTGCTGCGACAGCGCGTGAGCGATCCTGAGCGCGCGGCGATCCTGGAGCGTGCCACGGACGGATCCGAGACGGAAACCATTCGGCAGCTTCTGGCGCGCATCGCCGCCGAGTCGCCCGTTCTCGCGGACGAGTTGCGTGCCGTGCTGGCGACCTCGCGGGTTTCACTGATCGGAAACCAGCTTTCCGATCTACGCGAGCTCAACGCCGTGCACGCTCTCTCACGCATGATCGCGGACTTTCTCACGATCGATGTTCCAGTCATCGGTGGACTCTTGCGCTCGTCGCGAATCCACGAGGCCGTGACCCGGCGCAAGCCTTTCGTGTCCGAGCTGAGTAGCGATGCGGAATCTCGTGTGCTGATGAAGCTCGCGGAGTCCTACCTGACCCTCAACGTTGCGCAGCTGCGTGCAGAACGCCAAAGCAGTGCCGCACCGACGCCGGAGCCGAGCGCTGCGGAGGCGTCGACCTCGACCGAGGCCAGAGAAGGAGCGGAGGCGCTGCCAGCGCCGCTCGGCAGGTATGAACGCGCGCATGAGCGCTATGAGGTCAACTGCCCAATCACGCTGGATGTGGACGGAGCCTCTCAGCCTGCACAGGTCCGCGATATCTCGCGCGGTGGCGTCCGGATCGCGCTGACACAACCGCTCGCCGCCGGCACAAAGGTACGAACGCGCCTGGTGTTCGGTCAGACCACGCCGAGCACCGTGTTGGGCGCGCGCATTGTCCATCTGGCAGGGCTCTCGGCGGGCTGCAGGTTCGATCCGGAGCCTGCTGCCGCCGTGATCGACGCACTGCTCGCGGAGCTCCGGACCGCACGCACGCAGCCGGTTCCCACGGAGGCGGTGCCGATGACACCGACACACGCGCGGACTCAGGGCTCCTGATGCGCCACGTTCAGCAGCGCAGAACTCCCCCTTCAGGCGCCGCTAGTTACGTCCGATACATGGGTTGTCATGTCTAGCATCTTAGGCCTAGTGATAGTGATCGGCGCGGTGCTGGGCGGCTTCGCCATGGCGGGCGGGCCCTTTGCAGTGCTCTTTCAGCCGAGCGAGCTCGTCGTGATCGGAGGCGCAGCGCTCGGCGCGTTGATCATCTCGGCGCCGGGCAAAGTGCTCGGTCGCGTCAAGCACGCACTCTCAGCGGGCTTCAAGATCGACGTTCCAGGCAAGACCGATTACCTCGACCTGCTCAAGCTGCTTTACCAGATCTTCGCAGTGATGCGGCGTGACGGCGTGCTGGCACTCGAGGGCCATCTCAGCGAGCCAGGGAGCAGCGCGCTCTTCAAGAGCTACCCGAGTGTGACACGGCGGCACCACGCCATGATGTTCCTGGTCGATGGGCTCAAGCAGCTCGTCGATGGCTGCACGCCCGAAGAGCTGGCGATGTTGCTGGACGTCGACATGGAGACGCACCACGACGAGGAACAGCAGCCCATCGGTCTCTTGCGGGGAACCAGCGACGCGCTGCCCGGCCTCGGCATCGTGGCCGCGGTGCTCGGCATCATCATCACGATGGGACATCTCGACGCAGGCCCCGAGGAGATCGGCCATCACGTCGGAGCAGCGTTGGTCGGAACCTTCCTCGGGATCTTGCTCTGCTATGGCGTGCTCGGTCCGATCGCCACCAGCGTCGAGATGCAGGTGATGGCGAACAGCAAGTACATCCAGTGCATCAAGGACGGTGTGCTCGCCTCTGCGCGCGGCGCAGCTCCTGCGATCGCCGTGGAGTTCTCGCGCCGCACGGTCTTCTCCGACGAGCGCCCCACCTTCCAGGAGCTCGACGCAGCGATCCAGGCACTCAAGAGTGGCGGGGCAGCAGCCACATGAGCGGCCAAGGCGGCACGAAGGTCATCTTCATCAAGAAGAAGGCCAAGCACGCTGCTCATCACGGCGGTGCTTGGAAGGTGGCCTACGCTGACTTCGTCACCGCAATGATGGCGCTCTTCATCGTGCTCTGGCTCCTCACTCAGACCGATCAAGTGTCTCGCCAACGCATCTCTCAGTACTTCCGCACGGGCGTCTTGCCCGGAGGTTCGATGGTCGCTGGCCATCCGGGCGGAAACAGCCCGCCGGTCGGCGTCGACATCTTTCCGGATGGCGAGGCGGGAAGCCCCGGCGTCACGGCCCAGGCCAAGGCTGAAGCCAAGGCGCTGCACGCGCTGGCGACCTCGGTCGAACAGATGTTGCAGGAAGTCACCAAGGACCCCGCGCTAGCTCCGATGTCAGCACACGTCAGCGTGAAGGTGCTCGATGAGGGCGCGCTGATCGAGTTGGTCGATGGTGGCGACAACTTTCTCTTCTCGGTGTCCTCGTCCGAGCTGAAGCCTGGTGCGGATACCTTCTTGCAGCGCCTCGGACCCTTGCTCGGTTCCGTCCACAACAAGATCGAAATCCATGGCCACACCGATGCCAGGCCCTTCGATCCGCAATCCGGGAAGACCAACTGGGACTTGTCGTTCGAGCGCGCCGACAAGGCGCGGCGCGTGCTCGAGGCCAACGGTGTGGCTTCGGGGCAGATCAACGGCGTGCTCGCACACGCAGACTCGGCGCTCTACAACAGCGACGCCCCGTATGCCGCGGAGAATCGGCGCCTCGCTATCCTGGTCGTGCGCGGGGGCCACGAGCAAGAGCGCAAAGGCGGCACCCGTGAGGACGAATCTCGCAGGCAGATCGACCGGACCCTACCAAGCGCAAATCCAGTGGGGACGAAATGAGTCGATCCGGTCTCAAGTGTTGGCCGGCGAGATCCGATGTTGATGTCGAGCGTCCGCGTCTACGTCGGGTAGGAGGACATCAGCTTACACATCGGTAACGAGCTGCACTTTCCATCGGGATTCGCCGGTGAAGTGTCACGCCCCGCTCCCACGCGCGACGGTCACGGTGATGGAGGATACATGCAATTGGTAAGTGGCTTAGCTCCAGAGCAAGGACCGCAAGCACCCGCTCTCAAGGTGCTCGTGGTCGACGATGAACCGCTGGTGAGACAAGCCTTGAAGCGCGTTCTCGCGGGAGCTGGCTACGAGGTCGTGCTTGCGGAAGACGGACAGCAGGCGCTCGAATGCCTGGCCAAGCATCCGATCGATCTGGTCGTTACGGATGTGGCGATGCCGAATCTCGACGGGCTTTCGTTCCTGCGCCAAGTGCGCGAGCACAGCCCGGATCTACCGGTGATCTTGGTGGCTGGTGCTCCCACCACGGATTCGGCCATTTCGGCTCTGCGCTACCGAGCCACCGAATACCTGGCCAAGCCTATCGACCCGACGCAGCTCCTCGAAGCGACAGAGCATGCGCTGCGGATGGACAAGCTGGCAGGACTGCGCCGCGAAGCGTTGCACATGCAGCGAGAACGCGCCTTGACGGAGTCCAGCTCGAAAGAGCTCGCGCTACCGATGCAGTTCAACCGCGCCCTCGACGCGCTCTACATGGTCTATCAACCGATCGTGAGTTGGTCGAAGCGCGATATCTTCGGTTACGAGGCGCTGGTGCGCTCGTCGGAGACCAGCTTGCCGCATCCTGGCGCGCTCTTCGACGCCGCGGAACGCCTCGACCGCGTGTCCGATCTTGGCCGGCAGATCCGCGGCAAGTGCACGGCGCCGATGCCGCAGGCGCACCAGGACACCTCGCTCTTCGTGAACCTGCACACGCGCGATCTGCTCGACGAGACGCTCTATGATCCGCACTCCGAGTTGTCGCGTTGGGCGTCGCGTGTGGTCCTCGAGATCACCGAGCGCGCGACCATCGATGACGTCGACGACATCGCAGAGCGCATGGCACGGCTCCGGCGTTTGGGCTTCCGCATCGCCATCGACGACATCGGCGCCGGTTATTCAGGCCTGAACTGCTTTGCGACGATTCGGCCCGACCTCGTCAAGCTGGACATCACCTTGGTGCGAGGCATCAACGCCGACCCAGTGCGCCGGCGCCTGGTCAGTCTACTCATCGAGCTCTGCGACGATCTCGGAATCGCGGTGGTGGGCGAGGGTGTCGAGACGTTGGCGGAACGCGACACGCTGGTAGCGCTCGGCCTCGATCTCTTGCAGGGCTATCTCTTCGCGCGTCCCAACGCGCCCTTCCCGAAGGCTGAGATCTAGCCCGGGGGTCGCGACCCAAAGGGTGAGTGTCGATCGGATGCTCGAAACGTAGCCCTTTGTACCCCCAGTGGGAGGACGGCCGCGGCAAGGTTGACGTTCCAACCGGCCAATCGAGGCCTCCGTGCGCTTTGGTGCAGATCAATTCACAGGGCCGCCGAGCCTCCGAGTGTGCATTCCCCGCGTCGGGAATGCTGAAGACTCGCTTGAGTTCCTGCATGATGGCGGGCGCAACCATCTCGAACACAGCGGAGCCGAGCATGCACAAGATCGAGGCAATGACAGTCGTGGGCGTCGGGCAGATGGGCGCGGGCATCGCTCAAGTGGCGGCGGGCAAGGGCCTCAAGGTCGCCATGATGGATGTGAACCGAACCGTTGCTGAGCGCGCCAAGGTGCAGATCGAAAAAGGCCTGCGCGCCCGCGTTGCCAAGGGCAAGGTCAGTGCGGAAGAGTGCGACAAGATTCTCGCCAACATCGATGTCACCGACGACGACGCACGCTTGGCGGCCTCCGACATCGTGATCGAGGCGGTGACCGAAAACGCGTCAGTGAAGTGCGATATCTTCCGGCGGCTCGGCGCGGTCGCCGAACGCGCGATCCTCGCCACCAACACCTCGGCGATTCCGATCACCAAGCTCGCAGCCACCATCACGCATCCAGAACGCGTGATCGGCATGCACTTCATGAATCCGGCGCCGGTGATGCGCCTGGTCGAGCTGGTGCGCGGGCTGCAGACCAGCGCGGAAACGTTGCAGGCCGCGAGTGATCTCGCGCGCAGGCTCGACAAAGAGATCATCGTCGCCAACGACATGCCTGGCTTCATCGTCAATCGCATGTTGATTCCCTTCTTGAACGAGGCCTGTTTCGCGCTTCAAGAAGGCCTGGGCTCCCCGCAGGATATCGATGCAGGGGCCAAGCTCGGCCTCAATCACCCGATGGGACCACTGGAGCTGGCGGATCTGATCGGCCTCGACACGGTGCTCTACATGGCCGAGGTGCTGCACCGCGAATTCGGCGACGACAAATATCGGCCGCCCACCATCCTGCGTAACCACGTCTCCGCCGGCTGGCTCGGGCGCAAGACTGGCCGCGGCTTCTACCGCTACGACCAGAAGTAGGTCGGTGGCCTAGTCGCCTGTCCTCGCCGCCGCGCGCTTCATTGCTTGCCACGGGTGTCGATCCCGGCTGCTAGCTCCGCCTCGCCGGATCGACTGGTGGTGCCTATGTAGTGAATAGGCCGCGGGACCCGGATGGGCTCGCATTTCATCTCCTCATCGACCGGCCGGCAGGGCGCGTGCGCCGGGTTCGCGAAGGACAGACCACCATGCAGATCCGCGACGTCATGCAACGCCGGCTGACCACCATCAAAGCCAGTGACGGGCTCTCGTTGGCGCTGCAGATCATGCTTTGGGGCGGCATCCGCCACCTGCCTGTGACGCGGCGCGGTCGCTTGGTTGGCGTGATCACCGAGCGCGATATCCTGCGCGTCCGGCAGCAGAGCGAGGGTGGTGGTTCAGTGCTGCTCGGGACCGTGGGCGATGCCATGACCTCGCCGGTCGAGCACATCCATCCCGATGCCGACGTGGCCGACGCTGCCGCGGAAATGACCACCAAGAAGATCGGTTGCTTGCCGGTGGTCAGCACCGGGGACTTGATCGGCATCGTCACGCGCACCGACGTGCTCGGCTCCATCGCTCAGTATCCGGTGCGCCCGGTGCGCGGCGACCAAAGCGCCGGCAGCCTCATGACCGACAAGCCGATCACGGCCGAGGCCGACGACCGACTGGTCGATGCGGTGACTCGCATGCTGCAGCACGGCACGCGCCATGTCGTGGTGGTCGATGCCGAGCGTCGCGTGGTCGGCATCGTCTCCGACCGCGACGTGCGCACAGCGGTGGGCAATCCCGTGCAAGCGCTGGAGGGGGCGCCGCAGGGGTCGGCGCTCGCCAGCCTGCGCGTGAGCCACGTGATGACGCCAGACCCGCGCACGGTGCGCGAGAGCGAGTCGGTGAGCGCCGTGGTGGCGATCTTGGTGCGCGAGCGCTTCGGCGCGTTGCCCGTGGTGGATGCGCAGGAGAAGCTGCTAGGCATCATCTCCTACGTGGATGTCCTGCGGCGCCTGATAGACGTGCCTGCAGTTTGACGCGTGTGCGCGCTTCCGACTAGGCCCCTTGCGGCTTGTGCTCGCTCTGTTTGCGGATCGCATTGAGGATCCGGGCGATCACGCGAAACTCGCGCAGTACCTCGCGCGCCCGTTCTCGCGCCTGCGCCGCGTCCGGCGTTGAAGCGCTCACGCTCACCGTCACTTCTCGCAAGAGCGACGTGAGCTCGGTGTGGAACGCTTCCAGCTCCTCGGCGCTCGCGAAGCGCAGCGTCTTGGTCTCGGCATCGAAGTTCACTGCCGGAGTCTCGCCTCCAGAGCGGAACGCGTCGAGGCCAATCTAACGCGGCGGCAGGTCTTCGCACCCTTGCGTCGATCGCGCGGCAGGTATGTGCTCCACGTACTACCTTCTACTTCTGGGTATCGCACCGGGCTTGGCGGGGATATGTTCATCAACGCGGCGCCTGCGCGGCTTTTTGCTTGGCTTCCGACTTCTAGCATCCTCGACTTTCCCGCTTTTCGCTCACCTCTGTCACCTCCACCCTGGATCCGGCGTGACCTGCACC
>JADGRG010000412.1 GCA_017881145.1 Sandaracinaceae bacterium
CGACTGCAAGAGGTTGTAAGCCATCACCATGGTTTGCTGCCAGGTCTTCGGCAACGACGCTACCATCGCTTTCGCAGGCAGCCAGGGCAACTTCGAGCTCAACGTCTACAAGCCGGTGATGGCTTACAACCTCTTGCAGTCGATCCGACTCCTCGGCGATGCGTGCGAGAGCTTCAACGAGCACTGCGCGAGCGGCATCGAGCCCAACCGCGAGGTCATCGACCGCAACCTGCGCAACTCGTTGATGTTGGTGACTGCGCTCAACCCGAAGCTCGGTTACGACAACGCGGCGAGGGTCGCCAAGCACGCGCACCGGACTGGCTGCACACTGCGCGAAGCTGTGGTCCAGCTCAAGCTCTTGAGTGGCGAGGAATTCGACAATGTCGTCCGGCCAGAGGACATGGTCGGGCCGCTGAAGCTCTGAATAACACACCCGCCGAGCAGTCGGGGAACACAGCCGAGAGCTCAAAGTACGAGGAAAGTGACATGGCCATCGAGATTCGACAGCACACGCCAGGGCGCGACCTCGCGGATTTCATCCGCGTTCCCCATATCGTCTTTCAAGGTGATCCGAGTTGGATCGCTTCGCTCGACCTGATGGTCAAAGAGCAACTCTCGCCCAGCAAGAACGCTTTCTTCGAGCATGCGGAGGTGGCGCTCTTCACGGCGTGGAAAGATGGCAAGCTTGTGGGCCGCATTTCGGCGCAGGTTGATCAAGAGCACCTCAAGCGCTGGAACGACGACGTCGGCTTCTTTGGTTTCTTCGACACCATCGACGATGCCCAGGTCGCGCAAGCCTTGATGAGCGCCGCCGAGAAGTGGGTCAAGGCGCGCGGGATGAAGAGCATTCGCGGGCCGCTCTCGCTCTCCGTCAATGAAGAGATCGGCACGCTCGTCGATGGCTTCGATACGCCGCCCATGATCATGATGAGTCACCACAAACCCTATCAGGGTGGGCTGATCGAGGGCTGCGGGCTGGCGAAAGTGAAGGACCTTTACTGCTGGCGCTACGACATGGACGAGCTGCCGCCGCGCGCCATCAAGGCGCACCAGCAGTTGACAGCGCTGCCCGAGGTGCGTGTGCGTACCCTCAATCCCAAGAACTTGGAGGCTGAGCTCAAGCTGATTCTCGAAATTCAGGATGACGCCTGGCGTGACAACTGGGGACACGTCTCGCTGACGGAGACCGAGGGCAAGAAGGCCGTCGAAGCCCTGAAGCTCGTGGTCAACCAGGAGCTGGCCATCCTGGTGGAGATCAACGGTCAGCCCGCGGGCATGTGCATCGCGCTGCCGAACCTGAATGAGGCCGCACGCGACCTGGACGGCAAGCTCCTGCCTTTCGGTTGGGCCAAGCTCTTGTACCGGTTGAAGGTGAAGACGCCCAAGACCGCACGCCTGTGCCTGCTCGGCGTCAAGAAGGAGTATCGCAGCGTCAAACGCTACGGCGCGCTTTCGCTCGCCATGGTGGCGGAGATCCAGCGGCGTGGTCGCGACCTGGGCTTGAGCTGGGGCGAGCTTTCCTGGACGCTCGAAGACAACGCACCGGTCAACCTGCTGATTCGCGCCATGCGCGGCAAGCTCTATAAGACCTACCGCGTCTACGAGAAGTCACTCTGACTCGGGACGCGGCCCGACCACGAGCGCAAGGACCGCGCATAGCGTCTTGAGCTCGAAGGGCTTCTCGACGTGAGGGTTCTTCACCTCTGCGAGGAAGCGCGATGTGTGCGGCAGGAACGCGCCGCCGGTCATGAATACAAAGCGCTCGGCGATCTCCGGGTGGGCCTCGCGTGCGTAGGCGAAGAGATCGGTCCCGGACTCGAAGGGCATGACGAGGTCACAGAGCACGGCGTCGTAACGCTTACCGGCGTCGAGCGCTGAACGAGCCTCTGCGGCGCTGGCAGCTGTATCCACCTCGTATTCTTCGCTGAGCACGAAGAGCAGCGAGTCCGCCACGGCCTTTTCGTCGTCGACCACTAGCAGCCTCGGGCGCCGCGGCTCGGTCAGCGACGGAGGTGGGCCTTGCGTGTCGCGCGGCGATACGGCTGCATGCTCGCGCAGACTTACTCGAAACGTCGTGCCGGCGTTGGGTTCGGTCGTCATGGAGAGGTCGCCGTCGAGCTCGTCTACGATGCGCCTGCAGATGGCGAGGCCGAGCCCCGCGCCGACACCGAGGGGCTTGGTCGTGAAGAAGGGTTCGAAGACTCGCTTCGCGATGTCGGCGCTCATGCCGCAACCGTTGTCTGTGATCTCGGCGACGACGAAACCTGCTGGCCCGCGTGCGAGTGAGAGGTGAACGCGAGCCTGCGCGGGCGGGATATCGCGCACGGCGTAGGCGGCGTTGGTGAGTAGACCGAAAAAGAGTTGTTCGAGCCGAGTGGCATTGCCCGACACGCAGGGCACGGCTTCGAAGCGCGTCTCGACGCGTGCGCGCTGCAAATCATGCCGGGCCAGGTGCACTGCATTCTGGAGGATCTGGTCGAGGTCGATGGGACCTCGGATGTTCTCGTCCTTGCGCGTGAGCGTCTGCAGGTCGCGCACGATGGCCTTCACGCGTTCGGCGCCTTGCTGCGTGTCGGCCAGGCGTTGCTGCATGGCTTCGATGCGCTGCGGTTCTCCGCTGAGCTCACGCACTTCTCGGGCCAGGAACTCCAGGTTCAAGAGCACGTAGGCCAACGGGTTGTTGATCTCGTGCGCGACGCCTGCCGCCAGCGAGCCGAGCGCGCTGAGCTTGTCCACCTCGGCGAGCTGCTGGAGCAGACGATTGCGCTCCGTCACATCGCGCGCGAAGGCGAGCACGGTGGGTTCTCCTTCGAAGTCCACTGGGATCGACGAGACCTCGACCCAGATATCAGTGCCGTCTGCACAGGTGCGGCTATACAGGCGCGAATCGTGCGGGTGACCGCCGGCCTGCATGCGCAGCGCTCGGTCGCCAGCGATCTCCGCGTCCTCTGCGTTCAAGATCGTCCGCAGATCCACGCCGACGGCAGCTTGGGGATCCGGCACGCCCAGAATGCGCGCGCCGGTCGGATTGGTGAAGATCACACGCGGCCAGCGCAGGACGAAAATTCCATCCGGTGCATTGGCGACGACTTTGCGGAAGAGCGCCTGCGAACGCTGCAATGCATCTTCCGCCCGGATGCGCGCGCTGATGTCGACGACAAAGGCGATGGTGGCGGGTTTGCTATCCAGCTCGACTCGGCCGAGCGAGAACTCGACGCAGAGGCGATGTCCGTCTTTGTGGATCAGCTTGAGCTGGATGGAGGCTGGGATCTCGGCACCGCGTGCGCGGGCCTGGTTGATCTCTTGTAGACGGGCGAGGCCTTCCGGATCGATGAAGTTCCACGGGCCCTGCGCGATGATCTGCTCGCGTGGCCAACCGAGCAGCACCTCGATTGCGCGGTTCATGTAGACAAGCTCGATGTCGAAGTTGTCCGGCCCGGAGCGAACCACCACGACGCCGACGTTCGCGTGCGTTGCAGCTTCGGTGATGGCGTGGAAGAACGCGGCGGCGCGCACGCTATCCATGGCTGGTTCGGGTTCGGCGCTCACGGTCGCCGACTATAACCCCGGCCGCGCCGGACCGCTTGGCCATGACCGCTTCTCTGCTACGCGAATGTTCAGGTGAAACGGAGAATCTCGGCGGCCTGGCGCGTGGTGGTCGCGCCACGTGAGGTGCACGCCACGGAGGTGCTAGGGTTTCGCCTTGCAAGGTGAGAACGAGAGTGCGCGTGCGGTGGAGTCGTAAACGATGATGCAGTGGGGTAGAGCGTGTGTCGCGCTCCTTTCTGGGCTCTTGGCCCTCTGGCTGGGGCTGCCCAGCGCGCGAGCCCAGACAGTCGTGCTCGTCCCGAAGCCAGGCGTGCCGCAGACGGATGTGGCTCAGCTGAGCGCCGAGCAGACCTTGGCCGAAGCGCTCAGCATGCAAGGCATGGCGGTCGTCGACGACACTGTGGTGCGGCGCGTGCTCGCTGCGCGCGAGCCCTGTGACACGGACCAGTGTGCATTGAAGCTGATGGCGGCGGTTGGAGCCGACCTGCGCGCTGCGATCGTGGTCTGGCGTGACGAGCAGGGGCTGCCTGCCAAGATCCACGTGACGCTGGCAGACGCGCA
This sequence comes from Sandaracinaceae bacterium, assembly GCA_017881145.1. Lineage (GTDB taxonomy): Bacteria > Myxococcota_A > Polyangia > Polyangiales > JAFGIB01 > JADGRF01. The sequence continues at coordinate 4,111 of JADGRG010000412.1, forward strand.
GGGGCACAGCTACGAGGGTGACGCGAACCTGCAGCACGGCGATGTGCGTTCAGCGACCACGGTAGCGCTGCTCGATGCGCGAGCGTTTCAGCTCCTCGGCCCTGGCCCCTGGCTGCGTGTGCTGGGCACGCCTGACGCCGCGCAGGTCTACCTCGATGGCGAGTTGGTCGGCGCTCTTCCCTACCGCGCGACCATCCGATCCGGCCGGTACCGGCTCGCCGTGAGAGCGCCCGGCTACACCGGGTCCGAGCAGCAGATCGACGTGCCTGCGGTCGGCGATCGCAAGCTAGTGATCACCGTGTCGCTCGCGCCGCCGCCCATCGAGAGCCCGGTCGTCGGCGACCCAACCCATCCCGCATCTGCACTGTCTGCAGGCGCTTCGTTGAGCAGCCCGACGCGTCCCATCGTCGGGCCGGTCGTGCTCGGTGGCGTGGGTGGGGCGCTGATTCTTGGTGACTTGATCTTGGCCGCGATGGTCCATGACGGGAGCTGCTACCAGCGTGCGGCGGACGGCGCCTGTGCCACGCGCACGGAGCTCAACGTGCCGTCGACACTCGTCTGGGGCGGCCTCGGCGTGGCAGCCCTTGGTGGTGGTGTGTTGTGGTACTGGCTCGGCGCGCCGGAAACCACGCCTGCCGTGGCGCTGCGCTTCGGCCCGGGCAGCCTGTGGCTCCGCGGCGGCTTCTGATCAATGCGCTCGCGCCAAGAGCGGACTGCGCACGCGAGAAATCGATGACACGACTCGAACCTCGAAACGCGATCATACTGGGCCTCTTGCTCGTGTCGGCGGCGCTCGCCGCGCCCGGCGTCACTCACGCCCAGGCGTCCACCGCGCGGCGTGTGCTCCTGCTGGCGCCGGGTGTCGAGGAGGCAGACGGTCAGCGCAGGCTTGTGGCGAGCGCGTTGGCGGAGGCGGGCGTGAACGTCGTGGGTGTGGGGGACGTGAAGCTCGACCCCGCGCTGGCCGCCTGCCGCACGACCAAATGCGCCGTGCAAGCCGCGCGTGGCTGCGACGCCAGCGCAGCTGTGCTCGCGCAGATCGTGGCAGGCGCCGATGGACGCCCCGCGATGTTCACGCTGCGGCTGGTTGCCAAGGACGGAAGGATCTCGGACGCACGGGTGCCGCTCGGTGAGGTCGCCGTCACGACCGCCGCCAAGCAAGCGTTCGTGCTCGCTGAGCGTGCGCTCTCGCTGGGGGGTGATGCGCTGCTGCGAGTGAAGAGCACGCCAGTAGGCGCCACCGTGCTGGTCGACGGTGGGGTGGTTGGCCAGGCACCGAGCGAGCATCGCGTGAAGGCTGGTTCACACCAGGTCGAGCTGCAGCTGGCTGGTTTCGACCACGTGCAGCGCAATCTGGAGGCCGAGTCAGGACGCCTCCGCTTGGTCGACGTCGTGCTCGCGCGCAGCCGGCTAGACGGCTCGGCCCAGGGTCGTGCGCCGGGTGGCACTCCTCGCACGTCGTCACTCAACTACGTGGCGGGAGCTGCGCTCTTGGCCGCAGCGGCGCCGGCACTCTTTTCATCGCTAGTGACGCTCGCCAGCGATGGTTCCTGTGCGGTGGAGCTCGACGCTCGTCAGCGTTGCACGGCTCGCGTGCACTTCGGGGCGCTGAGCACGGTCCTGCTGGCTGTAGGCGCGCTCTCGGCAGGCTTCGGCGGCTACCTGCTCGTGGCGCGGCCCTGGACGGTGGATGGAGAGATCTCGCCCACCGCGACGAGCGTTCGTTGGACCGGAAGATTCTGACCTTGTTCTGACTCCGAGCGTTTGCCGCTGACGGCTGCAACGCTCAGGAACCAAGGCGTATCGTTCTGGGCTGGAACCAGCTGCGCAGCGTGAGTACATCGCCGTCAGTCGTCACGATGGCGCCTCCGCTCTGGCCAAGGTCCAAGATGTGCCGGACGGACGCCTGCAAGCGCGCCATGACCGTAGGATGCGGGTGCCCAAACGGGTTGATGGCGCCGGCGCTGACGATCGCGAGCTCGGGCGCCACCGCGCGCAAGAGCTCCTGGCTGGTGGAGGTGCGCGAGCCGTGGTGCGGCACCTTCAGCACGTCAGCATGGACTGGCTGTCTTGAAGCGAGCAGCGCGCCCTCGGCATGAGCTTCGATGTCGCCGGCGAAGAGCACGGCTCGCCG
>JADGRG010000413.1 GCA_017881145.1 Sandaracinaceae bacterium
ACGCCGAGCTGGCCGCCGAGCCTGCGCTGATACGACGAGAGCAGGAAATTGAGCAGGAGCGTGGCGAGCTGGCGGTTCTTGATCACCTCGCGCAGGTCGAGGTTTTCCCAGCGCGTCTTCTGGGAGAGCGCTTCGAAGCGTCGCTCGTCCAGCTCCACGCACACGCACTGTGGCCGCTCTCGCTCGATGACCCGTCGCACCAGCTCGACCGACTCGGCAGAGATGTGTGCCGTGCCCACCAGGATGATCGTGCGATCCTGCAGCTTGACGACTTCGACATCCCGCCCGTAGCTCTCCTCGGCCGGCTCTAGTGCTTCTGTGGTGCTCAAGCTCATGCCTTGGGGGCCGGACGGCGCGCACTCGGACAGCGGGCAAGCTCGCAGGCTTCGTGCCGGACTTCGGTTGCAGAAAAAGACGCTACGGGGTGGTCGCTTTGCCTCGTGGCTTTTCGAGGTTTGCGGGGTTCTGCATGTAGCGCATGGCCTCGTCTTTGTCGATCGCGCCGCGTCGCACCAAGTCCTCCAGCGACTGGTCCATGGTGACCATCCCGCTACCACGGGCGGTCTGCATGATGCCTAGCGCCTGGTGCATCTTGGCCTCTCGGACCAGGGTGCGGATGGCAGGTGTGGCCACCATGACCTCGAAGGCCGCGTGACGTCCAGCGCCTCCCGGCCGCAAGAGGAGGCGCTGCGAAACCACCCCGATCAGCGAAGCTGCCAGCTGCGAGCGCGCCTGGGCCTGTTGGTGCGGTGGGAAGACGTCGATGATGCGGTCGATGGTCTGCACCGCGTCGTTGGTGTGTAGCGTGGCCATCACCAGGTGCCCGGTCTCGGCTGCGGTCAGCGCCGCTGCGATGGTTTCCAGGTCGCGCAGCTCCCCGATCAGCACCACGTCCGGGTCTTGGCGCAGGATGTACTTGAGCGCGGCGGCGAAGCTGTGCGTGTCGGCGCCGACCTCGCGCTGGTGGATGGTGGCGCGGTCGCTCTGGTGCAGGTACTCGACCGGGTCTTCGATGGTGATGACGTGGCAGGGGCGAGTGTGGTTGATGCGGTCGACCAGACACGCCAGCGTGGTGGTCTTGCCCGAGCCGGTCGGACCCACCACCAGCAAGAGCCCATGTGGCTCCTCGCCCATCTTCAACACGGCGGGTGGCAGACCGAGCGCGGCGGCGTCCGGGATGTCCGCTGTGATGGTGCGGAAGGCCACCGCCATCTGCCCACGCTCGTGGTAGGCGTTGACGCGAAAACGCTGCCCGTTGGGCAAGGAGAGCGCGAAATCGTATTCGCGTTCGTGGTCGTAGGCCTCGCGCTTGCGAACCGAGAGTAGCGAATGCAGCACCGCATCCAGGTCTGCCGCGGTCAGAGCGGGCACGGCTTGGACCTCGAGCTCGCCGTTGATGCGCAGGATGGGTGGGCGTCCAACCGAGAGGTGCAGATCGGATGCACCGCGCTTGATGACGCCCTGCAGCAGCGTCTGGATGTCGACGGTGCGCGCAAGCGCGAGCCCGGTGGCGGACGCCGCGGCTTGTTTGCGCGCCAGCTCGGCCACGTCGGCGCCGTTTGCGACAGCCACCTCGGCGCTGATCACGCCCGTCGCATAGAGCGCGAGCAACGCATCGGCGAAGCAAACAACAGCCGGGCTAGCACGCCCGCGCACCAAAGCTTCCACATCGGCAAAGCGCTGCCCGCTCACCAGCTCGGCTAGCTCTGCGCTCGCCGAGAGCACCTCGACCACAGCCACGCGGCCCGCGACGCCTTTGCGCGGCACGAGCTTCTGCGCCGCCACGCCCACCAACACGCGTGAAAGCTCGGCAGCCAGCGCGCCGCGCTCCGCCTCAGCCACGCTCGCGACGAGCTGTGTGAGCGCGAGGGTCGTGTTGCTCGCATCCACGGCCGCCAACACGAGCTGCCCACGCGCCGCAGCATCGAGCGCCGCGCGCAACACGCAAGGCGATGCCAGCTGCGCGACCATGATCACGTCGGGACTCTCGCGAGCAGCGTTCTGCAGCGCGCTGGCGTAGCTCGGGGTGTCGGTGCCGACTTCGCGCTGCGTGATCCGCGCACGCACGTCCGCATGCAGGAACTCGATGGGCTCCTCGATGGTCACGATGTGCGCAGCGCGTCGCGCGTTGATGTGATGCACGAGCGCGGCCAGCGTGGTGGACTTGCCCGAACCGCTGCCACCGACCACCAAGACGAGTCCTGCCGTGTGCTCGGCGAAGCTTCCGAGCGCAAGTGGCAAGCCGAGCTCCGCAAGTGTGCAATCCGCTTTGGGGACGGCGCGCGCGACGATGCTGTTCTGACCGAGTTGGCGGGCCACCGAAAGCCGGAAGCGTTTGCCGTTGGGCAGCGTGTAGCCGAAGTCGACGTCGCCTTGTTCGTGCAGCCGGGTTTGCTGCGCCTGGTGCAAAACCGTGCCCAGAAAGCGCTCGATGTCCGGCGCGTTCATCGGTGGCGTTTCGAGCGTCACGACCGCGCCATGCAAGCGAACGGCCGGCGCCTTACCCGCGCTGACGAAGAGATCCGAAGCCTCCCACTTCTCCATTGCCGCCAGCACTTGTTCGATACCTGGTGCGGGCTTCGGGTCGCTTGCGGCCATGCCGAGCAGTTTACACAGCCAGCGTCGGCAAATCTCATTGCGTGCAGGCTTGCGCGCCTAGCCAAGGCGCGTTCTGATCGCTCTCCGATGTCGTCTGCTCGTGCACATCGCGTCCGCGTGCATCCATTGCCCGACTGGTTGGGGCTTTCAGCCGCCCTGGGGCCATGGCAGTTTCGCATCGAGCAGCTGCCTGACGGCTGGCTCGCGGCGGAGGCCACACTGGCCGCAGCGGACGCTGCAGAGATCGCCACCCGCTTTCGCGGCCTTGGCTTCAGCGGCCGTCGCATCGTCTGCGATGTGAGTCCTGCACTCGACCGCCGCGTGGTTCGGCGCGCTCGCACGCTCGACGCTCGGCGTCGGCGCGACACGAGTCCGGGTTTCTCGCGCAACGGTGTGCGGCTCGACACCGAAGGTCGCTACTCGCTGACGCCGGAAACGCTTGCGCTGCGCCTCGGCCAAGAAGCGCACACTGTCACGGTGATCGACGCGGGTTGCGGCGCGGGTGGCAACTCGATTGGCTTTGCCCGCGCCGGCTCCAAGGTCTGGGCCATCGAGCAAGATGCAGCGAGGCTGGCCATGGCGCGGCACAACGCCGAGCGTTACGGCGTCGCGGAGCGCATCACGTTCCTGCACGGAGATGCGCTCGCGCTCGTGCCGCAGCTGGACGCCGAGTTGCTCTTCGTGGATCCGCCGTGGGGTCAGGCCTACGATCACATCCGCACCACGCTCTCGGAGCTGCCGCTGCTGGCGCAGTTGCTGCCGTTGCGTTCGCGCTTTGCGTCGCTCTGGGCCAAGGTCCCACCCTCGTTCGATCCGAGCAGCGTGCCTTCCGCTCGCGCGACAGCGTTCTTCGGCGTGGCCGAAGGCGATGCCCATCGCGTCAAGTTCGTCTTGCTGCGCGTCTAAACAGGAACGCCTGGACCGCGCCGAGCTTGCGCTCACTCAACTAGGCTCTGGCGGGGGCCGGGCGCTGCGCAGACAACGTCAGCGTGCTTGCGCTGGCGCATCGATCCGTTTGGCTTCCGAGTTGGCCGGGCCACTCGCCTTGGCCTTCGCATCGGCGTCGGCTGCAGCACGCGCTGCGGCTTCTTCCTGGGCGCGAATCTGCGCCTTCTCCCGGTCCGCTGCGGCCTTGATGTCGGCCTCGGAGACCAACATGGCGGTTCGGATCGCTAGCTGCTGCTGGTCTGCAGCTTTGCGGATCTCCGCTTTCTTCTGCTCGGCCGCTGCTTGAATCTGCAGCTTGCGTTGCACGGCAGCCGCAGCGATATCACCCTTGCGTGCGGCAAGCTCGGCAGCGATCTCGGCTGCGCGTTGGTCAGCTGCAGCTCTGAGCCCAGCTCGCCTGGCATCCGCCAAGCCGCCCGCCGCCGTCGGCTGCGCCGGTACGGTGGTCGAGTCGGCACTCCCGCTGGTGCTGCCGGCGGCGCTGGTGTTGGCCGCGGGTGCCGGTGCGGAGCTGGCGGCAGCCGATGCTGCGGCGCTTGCTTGGTCTTGCTGTGCCGCGGCTTGGATCAGCGCCGCTTTCCGCGTCGTGGCTGCCTGCAAGCCTGCTTGCCGGCGCTTCTGGTCGGCTGCTTGCTCGGCCGCCAACTGGTCGGCTGCTGCTTTCGCCTCGGCGTCGCGTCGCTCGCGCTCGGCTTGCTGTTCCGCTGCGATGCGCTTCTGCTCGGCCTCTCGCTCAACAGCTTGCTGCCTTGCCAGCGCGTCTGCCTGCGCCTGCCTGGCAGCAGCTTGTGCGCGCTCGTCGGCCTGCCTGCGGTCCGTGTCGGCCTTCTGACGCACTGCTTCGCAGCTTTGCTGCGCGCTTGCATCGCTCGACGTGCACGTCACCGGCGCGGGCGGTGCCGGTTGAGCTGCGACCACGGTCTGCGCCGGCTGCGCGGGTTGAGCGACTTGCTCACCGCCAGTCGTGCCGTCGGTCGACTCCGAAGTGCTGAAGCTGGTGTGGGCTTCGAAGTTGCAGCCACCGAGCGCGAGCGCGACGAGCCAAAGACCAGTGCCAAGCAGATGTCTACGGTGCATGTGGGATCTCCGTGATGGGTCCGGTCGGGGCTGGACGTCGGTGCACTCTGCCGGATTCAGCGGGCTTCCGCTACGACTTCGCCGAGCCTGCGCAGGGCCTCTTGCACGCGCCCGAGCTCCGGTCCGAACGAGAAGCGCATGTGATGGCGGAAGCGCGATGGCCGCCCATGGCGGCGCTGGCCGGGATCGACGTCGAAGAACGTGCCCGGCACGGTGATGACCTTCTTCTGCAGCGCGGCGCGGAAGAAGGTTTCTCCAGTGTTGATGGATGCAGGTAGCTGGGAGAGGTCGCCCCATCCATAGAAGGTGCCTTCCGGCTCGGCGTCGAAGCGCACGCCAAGCTTCTGTAGACCCGAAACCATCAGGTCGCGCTTCTCGCGAAACGCGCTGCGGATGGCGGCGGTTTCGCGCTCGACGTAGCTCACGTCCAGCAGCTCTGCGGCGGCGCGCTGCATCGGTGCCGAGCCACCGCCGTCGAGGAACGAGCCAGCCGAGGTGAGCGCCTCGATCACGCGGCGCGGGCCGACCGTCCAGGTCACGCGCCAGCCTGGGTAGCGCCAGTTCTTGGTCAGACCATCGAACACCACCACCGGATCCCGTTCCACGTCTTCCACGTAGCTGGTGGCGCTGACGATCGGCGCATCGCCCTTCCAGATGTAGTGCGAGTAGAACTCGTCGACGAGCATGGTGCAGTCGAGGCTGCGCGAGAGGCCCACCCAGCGCGAGAGCTCGTCGCCGTGCACGAGCTTGCCCGTCGGATTGCAGGGGTTGCTCATCAAGATCGCGCCTAGGCCCCGCCCGAGAATCTCGCGCTCGAGTTGCTCGGCAGTGAAGTGATAGCCGGACTCGGGATCGAGCAGGATCGGGATCGGTGTGAAGCGACGGAAGATGTCGAGGAGCTCCGCGTAGGCCGTGTAGTCCGGCAGGAAGTGCCCGAGGTTGATCTGCCCGATGGCCGCGCAAGCGCGCATCAACGACACCCGTCCGCCGCCCGAGACTGCGACGTTCTCTGCCTTGTATTTCGAGGGCATGCCGCGGCGTAACAACTGGTTGTAGAGGCCCGCGATCGCCTCGCGCAGTTGCCAGAGGCCGGCGACGGGCGCGTAGTCTTGGTCGACGTGCTCGATGGGGACCAGCGCGTGGCGCGGCGGCGCCAACGGCAGCTCGCCGGTGTCGGGCTGTCCCTGGCCGAGGTTGCACCAGTCTGGATGATGCATCCGGAAACCGAGGCGCTCGGCTTCGGTCATGACGTAGATGACGCCGGTGCGTGGCACCGGTCGAAACGCCCCCGGGGTGCTCGTAACGCTGCGATTCATAGGAGCGAAACCCTAGCATTCTGCGCGCGCAGCGTCGAAGCCGTGGTTTGGCGCCAGCCAGAGACGGCGGCGTCTGCACCGATGCGCTCTCGCTTGAGCTATGCTCCCGGCCGAGCGCGGAGGCAGGGTTGGACCACATCGAGCTGACAGGCCTTTCGGTGGAATGCGTGGTCGGCGTCTATCCGCGGGAGCGCGTGCAGCCGCAGCGCCTGCGCTTGGACGTGGCCCTGGGCTTCGACACGGAGCCGGCCGCTCGCAAGGAGGGCCTCAGTGCCAGTGTCGACTACGCGGCCGTGGCGGCGCAGCTCGGCTTTCTACTTCGACACTGCGAGTTCCGCATGCTCGAGACCGCGGCCCACGCGCTCGCCCGCTACCTGCTCGCACCGCCCGCGCTCGGCGAGGGGCGCGCTCAGATCGACCACGTGCGGCTGCGGCTGAGCAAGCCCGGCGCGCTCGGCGGCAACGGCGTTCCCTCACTCGAGATCGAACGAGAGCGGGCTTGGGTGACGCTCGCCCAGGAGCACAAGCCCTTCGGCGTGGTGGACGTGATCCACGAAACGCGTGACGCCGGCATCTACCGGCTCAATGTGGCGCCACATGCGTCGATCCCTCTGCACCTGCACGACAGCATGCGCGAGGCCGAGCTGCTCTTGAGCGATGGGCTCTTGTGCCAGCGGCAACCGGTCAGCGCAGGCACACTCTATCGCTGGCCGCTCGGAGCGGCGCACTGCTACGACAACCCGACCGATCGCTATCAGACCATTCTCTGCGTGGACTGTCCGCGCTTTCTGGAGGCCGACGAGATCGTCGTGCAGGGCGAGCCGGCGCAAGTCGTGCCCGAGGCGCCCGCTTGGTCATGAAAGCGCTCGTCACCGGGGCGAGCGGCGGCATCGGCCAGGCCATCGCGCGCGCGCTCGCTGCGAGCGGTGCGCAGGTGGCGCTCTCTGGACGCAATCGGGCAGTGCTCACCGAGCTCGCCGCGCACCTGCCGGGCAGCGTCGTCGTGTCCGCCGATCTGCAGAGCCAGCATGAAAGCGAAGCGCTGGCCGATCGCGCCTTCGACGCGCTCGGAGGCCTCGACGCGCTGGTCAACTGCGCGGGCATCGTGCGCTACGCGGAGGTTGCCGCGATCACGCGGCGAGACCTTCTGGAGCAGCTCGAAGTGAACTTCATCGCGCCATTGCTGCTTGCGCAGCGAGCCGCAGAGCTCATGCAACGCGGGCAGGGCGGAGCCATCGTGAACGTCGCGAGCACGCTTGCGCTGCGGCCCGCGCTGGGGACTGCTGCCTATGCCGCCTCGAAGGCTGCGCTGGTCTCGATGACGCGCGCCTTTGCCCTGGAGCTC
>JADGRG010000414.1 GCA_017881145.1 Sandaracinaceae bacterium
CCTCGTAGACGGGCGCGAAGCTTCCGTGCGCGCGACTGACCGGGCCGGGGCCGCCGCGCACCAGCACATAGTCGTACCAAGCGAGATCGCTCTGCGGACGCACCTGCTCCGGCAGCCACTCCCAGCGGGGTGGAACGCGCGGAGGCCGATTGGTTTCCCGAAAGCGAAACGGCGACTGTGGGAAGTCTGCGAAGGTGAACATCACGGCGCCGCCCTTGCGGGCTTGGTAGTAGGCGACGTAGTGGATGAAGGGCGAGAACTTCACCTGGCTCGACCCGCGCAGGAAGATCAGGCCCGCCACGCGTTTGGCTGGCGGAATCACGCTGAGCGCGCGATCGAAGTCGGCGACCTCTTGCGTGTCGAAGTTTGCGAACGCTTTTGCGACGAGCTGGGTCTGCAGAGCCGTCACGAAAAGCACACACGCGAAGAGCGGCGCGGCGAAGTAGCGGGGTGGCGCGGGCAGCACCACGATCAGCCAGAGCAGCGCAAGCAGAGCGAAGCGCGGTGAGATCGGCCAGATCCAGTCGTAGGAGATGGGTGCGACGAAGTAGAGGCCGAGCGCGATGATGGGTAGCGGCCACAGGCGCAGCACGAAGTGGCGGCCGAGGGGGTCCTGCGCTGCAGAGTCGTCGCGCTGGCGTAGAACGCCTGCGACGAAGGCGACGAGCAGCAGCACGCCGAACGCACGCAAGAGCTTCCACGGCTCGTCCCCGTAGAAGACGTCGGTGAGCCAGTTGGGCAGCTCTGCAAGCGCAGCACGCCAAGGTTGGTAGACCGGCACAGGTCCACTCTCTGCACCCTGGGCTGCTATCAGCGTGGCGCGTCCCGCCGGACTGAGGCCGATCCAGACCAGGGCAGAAAGGCCCGCAGGCAGGAGCGGAGCCAGGCCTCGCAGCATCGCTTTGAGGTCTAGCTGGAGATGCACGAGCAGAGCGCCCAGCGCGAAGAGCGCAAAGGGCACGATGTGCGCGTAGAAGCAGATCAGCGCGATGAGAGCGAGCGGAAGCGCGCGGCGAAGGCTGGGAGCGCGACGCTCTTCGATGCAGAGCGCAAGTCCGTAGAAGGCGAGTGGGATCGCCAAGAGGAAGTTGACGAAGCCGAGGATCAGATGGGCGTTGTAAGCAAGCGGCAGCGCGAAGAGCGAGAGGCGCTGGTCACGCCGCAGAGCACGCAAGAGCGCACGTATCGAGTAGGGCGTGGCCACCACACACGCCGTCACGAGCAAGCGGTTGGCGAGCTCGAGGTCGAAGAGGTAGGCCAGCCAGTGCACCGCCAGGTAGTAGGCGAGGTATTGCGTGCGCAAGAGGCCGAGCTCGAAGTAGCGCGTGAAATCGAAGTGCGGGTCTGCGTAGCTGTGCAGCACGCGGATCGCAGCCAGGTGCTGGGGCAGATCCTGGATGGGCAGGTAGCGCGCCACCCAGAGCGGCAACGCCGTGGCGGCCACCAGCAGCGCGAAGACGACCTCCCACAGGCTCGCACGCTGCATCACGCGTCTCATCGGCCGAGCAAGCGATCCAGGTTCTCTCGCTCCCAGCGTAGCGAGAGCGCGTAGTCGTCGAAGAGCCGCTCTTTTTGCTTGAACTCACGGTCGTGCAGGAGCCGACGGCCGTTGCGGATGGCCGGGGGCAGCACGTGATGCAACATTTCGTGGTAGACGATGTATTCCAGGAAGAAGCGCGGCACGAACTCGGCATCGAGCGAGGGGTGCACGCGGATCAAGCGATCGCGGCTGCAGTAGCTGCCCAGCTTGATGGAACGCCGCGAGCGCCTGCGCTTGCCACCCGCGCTGCGGCCCCAGCTGATCGCTGCGTCGACCTGGCCGGCGAAGTAACGCGTGTTGACGTCCGCGTAGATGCCGCAGAGGTCGTGGTGAATGCCCGAGGTGGAGAGGTGAAGGCTGCGGCTGACACGCCGGCGAATCCGCTCGCGATGACCCTCGATGTAGCGACCAAGGAGCGCTCCGGCCGCGCGGTCCGAGCCGCCGACATAGCGGCCGAGCGCTGCGACCGTGGCGGCATCGGCGGTCAGGAACATGTGGTGCAGCCGGATTTCCGTGAAGTCCGGGCGCTTGCGCAGCGAGATCATGGTGCGTCGGTTGTCGGTGATCGTCAGGCGCAACGGCGTGTCGAGAGCCCCGCGCAGCGCGCTCTCCAGGTGGGCTCTGGCTGGCGATGCTTGCGACGTTTCCGACGACTCAGCTGGTGCGGCAGCGCTGGCTCTCGTCGTGGGCGTGCGCGTCACGCCGGTGACCCGCGCGCGCACCGCTTCGCCGATGCCCGCCAGGAACGAACCGACGCGTGCGGGTGGGCGTGCGCGGCGTGGCTCTGCGCAATCGAAGTCGAACGCGATCTGCACAGCCGGCATGGGTTTGGCCGCACTCGTGTGGGCCGAGCGCGCTCCGTCTGGACCCTAGAGGTGGCTCTGCGCCGTTGTCAAGAAAGAGACAATGACAACGCTACTGCGGGCGCGCGGTCGCGTGTGTATAGTCGCGCCCCATGATGTTCCACCTCTGGCTCATTCTTCACTTCATCGGTCTTGCGCTGCTGCTCGGCGCGAGCTTCGCGAGCTTCACCCTCGGGCTCGGTGCCAAGGGCATGCCGCCCGACGAACGCGTGAAGTTTCTCTTGCGCGCGTCCGTGGTCGGCAAGAACGGCAGCGTGGGGCTGGTGTTGATGCTGGTGAGCGGCGTAGGCCTGCTCATGGCGCGCGGTGTGGCGGCGAGCTTTGCGCTTGGCGGCGGCGCGTTTCATTCCAAGCTCACGCTCTTCTTGATCTTGAGCGGCCTGCACGGCTTGCTGCAGGTGCAGGTCAAGCGCGCCAAGCAAGCGCAAGGCGGTCCGTCCATGGAACGCATCCCGAAGATCGGTGGCGCCATGCTGCTGATCGGCCTAGCCATCGTGGTCTTGGCCGTCCTGGCCTTCCACTGACCACCGCCATGAAAGGTTGCGCGGCTAGCTGCTCTTGCGGGCGGCCCTCGGGCGACGATCGAAGCTGGTCATCGTGCGCTTCAGGCTCTTGCGCTGCGTGCGATCCAGCTTGCCGACGGCGACCACGTGCAAGCCGGATGCGCAGAGCAGCTCGCGCGCCACTTGTCGGACTTGTGCTGGCGTGACCTCGTCGATCGCCGTGCTCAGCGCGCCCAAGTGGCCGTGCTGGCCGAGGAGCGCGCGCTGGCCGTAGTGCGCGCACATCGCTTGCGTGTCATCCAGGATGGCTTCGAGCTGCCACTTGTAGCGCCGCTTGGCCTTGCTCAGCTCGGCCTCGGTCGGCGGCTTGTCGCGCAGCTCGGTGAGCAGCGCAAGGGTGTGGCGGACCAGGAGCTGCGCCTTGTCGTGCTGGACGGTCGCGCCGATGTCGAGCACCCCACACTCTTCATAAGGCTCGAGCGAGGCAAAGACTTCGTAGGCCAAGCCCAGCTCCTCGCAGATGCGCCGATGCAGGCGCGTGCTCATGCCGTCGTCGATGACGCGCAGCAGCAGCTCGAGCGTGAGGTAGCGCGGATCTCGCGCTCCAAAGGTCGAAAACGACAAGCGCACGTCGGTCTGTGGCCCCAGGCTCTCGACGAAGCGGAGCCGTTCCTCGCTGGGCTGCTTGGGCGCTGCCTGCGCACCGCTCGGCACGCCCTTGGGAAGAGTGCCGAAGTGACGCTGCACCGCGTGGGCCACGGCCTGTGGGTCGACGCAACCGGCCACGCACACTACCAGGTTACTCGCGACGTAGTGGCGACGCAGATGCGCACGCAAGTCGGCGACGCCGAAGCGCTCCAGGTTCTGCAGGCTGCCGGTGATCGTCATGCCCAGCGGATGGCCAGCGAACATGAGCTGTCGTGAGAGGTTGTCCGGGTCGACCTCTTGGCCGGCCTCGTCGAGGTACTCGAGGACCTCTTCACGCACGATGCGCTTTTCGACGCGCAGCTCGCAGAAGCTGGGGCTGGCGAAGAGCTCGCCCAGGATGGCCAGCGCTGCGCCGAGGTTGTCCGGTGGCAGCGTCAGCTCGAAGAGCGTGGAGTCGGCGTGGGTCGCGCCGTGCAAGGTGCCGCCGAGCTCTTCGATGGCTCGGTTGAGCGCATACGCCGAGGGATAGCGCGCGCAGCCGCGAAAAAGCATGTGCTCGAGCAGATGCGAGATGCCGTTGTCCCGTTCGCTCTCGTGCCGCGAGCCCACGTTGACCAGCACGGAGAGGCTCGCGGTGTGCAAGTGCGGTTGCCGCACTGCGATCACGCGCAGGCCGTTGGTCAGCTCGAAGCGGTGCACACTGTGATGCGCGCGTGGCAGCCAGCGTTCGCCCAGGCCGCGGCGGCTGGGTGCCAGCTCCCAGGTCGAGAGCGGAAGCGCAGCGCTGCCGCCGCGCTTACCTGCACCCGTGTCGCGAACGCTGCTGGCCGAGCCCTTTTGCGCTCTGCTACCGCCTCGACTGGCCCGGCGCTCTCGAACGCTCCTCCAGCGCATCACTTGCTCCTTACGAGTCGTCGACGGGACCGCTGGTCTGTTGCGCACGCAGCGCGCTCGCGTCGACGAAGACAGCCTTGTCTTGGTTGGCTTTGATCACCAGGCCACGCACGTACTCGTTGAGCAGCTCACGGCGCTTCTGCACCAGCAAGCCACCGCGAATGCGTTGCGCATCCTTGTCGGTCAGGTCTTCGCGCTTCACGCGCACGTGCTCCTGCAGACGGAACACCACCCACTCGTCGCCGAGCTGTATGGGCGCTTGCGCTAGCGGCTGTGCATCGCTCAGCTCGAACGCCTCGCGCACCAGCGGTGAGCCGTCGAAGGGCCCAGCGATCGGTGTGTCGGTGCGGCCGAAGGGCCGGGTGTCGCGTAGCTGCGGTGCGAGCGGATCCGGCTCTTTCGCCGCGGAGGCATCGCTGCCAGGTGCCGCAACGGGCTGACCCGCAAGCTCGGCATTGAGCGTGTCGATCGACTTCCCGGCCTTGAGGTCTGAGAGGGCCTTGTCCGCCGCCGCCTTGGCGAGCTCGCCGGCCTTGCGCTCGAAATAGAGCTTTTCGCCCAGCTCGCGCTTGGCCTCGGCCACCGGCACGTCGCCCTGCCGAATCGCTTCGACCTTGATGATGTGGAAGCCGAAGCTCGACTCGACCAAGCCCGAGATCTCGCCGCCCTTGAGCGCGAACTGGGCGTCGTCGAACGACTTGACCATGCGGCCCTTGGGATTCCAGCCGAGGTCGCCGCCCTTCTTCGCGCTGCCCGTATCTTCGCTGTGTTGCTTGGCCAGCGCGGCGAAGTCTTCGCCCTTCTTGGCGCGCGCTAGCAGGGCCTCGGCACGAGCCTTGGCTTCGGCCTTGGCCGTGTCCGTGCCGTGCTCGTCGGACTTGATCAGGATGTGGCGCGCGCGCACCTGCTTTTCGAGGCCGGTGTAGCGCTGCTTGTCGTGCTCGTAGGCGGCGTCGACGTCCTTCTGGTTGGCCTTGATGAAGGCCTCCAGATCTGCAACGCTCGGTTGTAGGTGCTCA
>JADGRG010000415.1 GCA_017881145.1 Sandaracinaceae bacterium
GGCTATCAGCCACGCACAAATCGCCAGAGCAGCGCAGCCGCTCGCCCGAGGACATCGGGTTGGCTCTCGCCGCTTCACGCCTTCAGGTCACTCGCAGACTCAGCCACCGGTGCCTGAGGTGCCCGCCCCTGCGGTAGCGGTGCTCAAACACGCGGTGGTGTCGAACATGCCGTTGGCCACGCTGCAGAGCAGCGTCCCACCAGTGTTCTGGAGCTTCATGCAGGTCTGGGTGGGGTCCGCTACAGGGCAGGACTGCTTGCCCGCGTTGCCAGGGCCACAGTCGCAGCTTTCGCCCTTATCGATGACGCCATTGCCGCAAAGGCTCACCACGCCGGTGCCAGTGCCGACCGCAGCATCTGCTGACAGCACCGCACCGCCCTGGGCGCACGAGACCGTAAGGGCGGAAAGTATCACTGCGACTAGAAGGAATGGGCGCCAGGTGGTCATATTTCGTACTCCAAAATCAGCCTAACGTATCCAGACGTCGTTCGCCACTGGCCGCCGGACCCGGAATTGTCGCCGGGCCCTCGCCAACTGCGTTGATCTCGTACAATCTAGAGCACAGCCTGCGCAAGTCCACAAGACGGGTCCCGAGACCATTGCTTGGCCCTCGCGACCAAGCATCGGAGTGGGCCCTGGCACGGCGCTGCGTTACGCTCTCACGACCAAATCACGCGCCAGCCAAGTCCTCGATGAAACCAACCCACGCCACTAGAGTGCTTGTGCTACTGCTCGGCGCGTTGCTCGGCAGCTGCGGCGTGCTGGTCGATCCGGAATCGCTCGTCATCAAGTGCCAGACGCAGGGCGGCATCGATCCGTGTGGGGGGGCGGCTACGCATCTGCATTGCGTCGCCAACGTGTGTCGAGCCTGCGCCCCGCACGCCGTCGAGATTTGCGGTGACCACATCGACAACGATTGCAACGGCAAGATCGACGACGCGGCCACTTGCATGCAGGCCCAGAGCTGCGTGCAAGCGGCTTGTGCCGACGGATGGCACTGCGACACGCGCTCGGGCAGGTGCGTGCTTGCAGCCGACGGCGGCGTGCTTGTCGCCGACGGCGGCGTGCAGAACGGGACCGCCGATGCTGGAACTGGTGGCTGCCGCTCGGATGCAGAGTGCGCGCTGGGGTTCTGACTCAAGCCGGGCGACCTTGGTCTGCAATTCAAGCTGTCGGCCAGCCGCTGCGCGACAGCGTGCTGCGCGGACAGCGACTGCGGTGCAGGCTCCTTGTGCGTGAACGGGACCTCGGGTGCTCGTGTCTGTGTGCCGATCGACAGCAAGTCGGGGCAGCCCAAGAAAGCTGGCGCAACCTGCGCTCGCGCGGCCGAGTGCGCTTCGGGCATCTGCTCGCGCAACACCTGCCACGCGCGTTGCACGGCAGAGAGCGCTTGCGGCAGCGAGAGCTGCGTGCTCAGCGGAACGCTGACCGGCTCGTCGCAGTTGTTCATCTGCGTCAGCACCGCTGGACGCGGAGCAGGCGGAGATCCTTGCACCGCGTTCGACCCGAGGGCCTGTAAGTCCGGCTGGTGCTTGGGCGCTGTCGGGACTTGCGCCACGCCCTGTGGCACGAGCGCAGATTGTGGCGGCAGCAACGTCTGCGCCCTGTCGACGCTTCCACTTCCAGCGCTCGTGCCCGACGCGACCCCTTCGCTGGCGGGCATTTGTCAGCCTGAAGGAACCGTCGGCGACAAGCTCTGCTGCACCAGCGCGCAATGCACTAGCGGCCAGGTCTGTAAGCCGAAGTTGAGCGCGGGCCCCGCTGGTGTGGACAGCGCCGTCAGCATGGTGTGCCAGGCTCCCTAGGTCGCAAGAAGCTACGTCGTTGTCGGTGCCGCGAGGCACGCCGCTTCCAGAACATGCAGCTCAGTATTTCCATCTGGCTCGCGCTCTTCGTCGCGTTCGTTCCGTCGCAAGCGAGACACGTCAGCCGCATGGTCATGGAGACGCACGAGGATGCGTGCACAGGCCTCAATGCCGCCGAATGCTGTGCGCAAACGCTCGATCTAGCCGGGTTTCGCGCGACCGGAGATCAGCTCCCCAAAGGTGCCAAGAACCCCGTCCGCTTCTCCTGCTCAAACGAGGCGAAGAACGTTCCGGTCACCGCGTGTAGGAGCATCGCCATGGCACGCGGTATCTCGGCGAGTGAGGTGAGCGCGTTGTGCGTTCCCGAGACGCTAGAGAAGCGTTGCAGCGGGGATGCCCGGTGCAGCGCTTGCGTCGCAGAGCTCGAAAAGCTTCGCTTCAAAGCTAGCTACCGCGCTTGCTACGCGGTCACGTTCGTAAGCGCAAGACCTGGCGACGCCGCGAAGGTGATCATCCTCCACGCGGCAACGCCCGACGCGGCGGGTAGCGGCGTCGAAGTCCGCAAGCGCCGCACCGTCGTGCAGTGAGAGCTGCCGAGCGCTTTCCGCTCTCAGGCGTCCGGCGCAAGGGTTCGCGGCTTGCGTGGCACCGAATGTTCCCAGTCCGAGAGCAACGCACGTAGCGCGGCGATGAAGGCCAGCGGTTGGTCGAGAATCAGGTGGTGATGCGCTTGTGGGATCTCCACCAGCGGTGCGTTGCGATCGAGGAGATCGTACATGTATTCGCCGGTCTCGGCTGGCACCACCACGCTCAGCTCGCCGCGCATCAGCGCGATCCGGCAGCGCGTGCTCGCCAAGTAGTCCGACATCAGATCGGTCCCCATGCGGACGAACACCTTGGGATCGAACTTCCAGGTGAACCCGCCCTCGACTTCACGCAGGGAATGCTCGGCGATGTACTCGAGGATGAAGGGGTTGTCGCAGGGCTGCCCAGGGACAAGACGGAAGTGGCGCTTGGCAGTGTCGCGATCGGGATAGACCTTGGGGTTGCGGAACTCTTGACCACGTCGTGCGCTGTCGCTCTCCGGATCTGGCTTGCGCACCGGCGCATCGACGATGATCGCGCCCGCCAACTTCTCGCCGTAGATCGAGGCCGCGACGATGCTGACCAGGCCTCCCATGCTGTGGCCGACGATCACGGGTGGGCCAGGAAATCCGGCGTCTTCGATCACCGCTAGGATCTCGTCGATCCAGATGCGTCGCGGGTAGACCTCGCGGCGGCCGCTATCGCCGTGGCCGCTCAGATCGAGCGCGACGACCGAGTAGCGGTTGATCAGCAGCGGTGCCAGGAAGCTCCACCAGTGCGCGTGGGCCGCGCCGCCGTGGACGAGCAAGAGCCCCGGCAGCCGCATGTCGCCCCACTTCAGATAGTGAATCGGACAGCCTTGCACGTCGATGACGTGCTCGGTTGGCAGCGTCGCAATCGCTTCCGAAAACCAGCGGGGTGCGTCGGTCATGGTCGTAAAGAGTTTTACGCCAAGAGGCGCCAGGTCAGCACGCCACTTATTTTGGCGCCAAGGTAGGTCGATGTAGCATGAAATGACTCAAAGCCGAGGAGACGAAGCATGCTGCAGAGCTCATTTCATCGCCGTGCCGTGCGTCGTGCCGTCCGAACGAGTTGTCAGGCCGTGAGCACGGCGGAGTTTCAACTGCTCGGCGAGCGCGTGCTCGACGTGTCGCCGCGAGGCTTGCTGGTGGCGTGTGACGGAGCCGCGAAGATCGGCGACGTCGTCGTGGTCAGCTTCAAGGCACCGGGCGTGGATGCTCCCTGGCTAGATGCCGAAGCGGTCATCGCCCGCGTCATCGAAGGACTTCGGCCGGGTGATCCCGGCTATTGCATTGGCTTGGACTTCACTTACTTCGAGAAGACTTCGCGAGACGAGCTTCTGACTCGTCTCGCGGGTTTCCCTCCACCTGTGCCGCAGCGCCGGGTGCGCACTCCGAATGAGCGTCGTGCTGAACCGCCGCGGCCTGCTGCCGTGCTGGTGCACCAGGTGGTCACGCTCTGGGACGAGCCGGTGTTTCCGCTCCTGCACATCAAGCGCATTCCTTCTCCGCGAGGAGCCTTCGCGGCCTGAAGTTGGCGGGATTGCATACCAGACATATGTCTGGTATGAGTGAGTCCTGCCATGCCCCGTACTCCTGCCGGCCAGACTCGAGAGAGCGTTTATCGCTTCGTGCGTGGTCGGCTCCTGCAAGGGCAGCCACCGACGCTTCGCGAGATTCAAGAAGCCTTTGGGTTTCGGGCGGTCGAGACAGCGCGTGAGCACCTTACGGGCTTGGTCAGCGAAGGCAAGCTCGAGCACGACAAAGGTCGCTCGCGCAGCTATCGGCTACCGAGTCACCTGCCAAACCACTTACCAAACCACTTACCAAACCACGCGATCCGTGCAGCCACCACGCTGCTGGTGCCTTTGCTGGGAAGGGTGCAGGCCGGTGCGCTCACCACGGCGGTCGAGCAGCTGGAAGCCTGGGTGCCCGTGCAGGCGCGAGGGCGAGGGAGCAGCGCCGATGAGCTCTTCGCGCTGCGGGTGCGCGGACTGAGCATGCAGGGCGCCGGCATCTTGCCGGGCGACATCGTGATCGTGCGCAAGCAGTCCACTGCGAGCACGGGCGACATCGTCGTGGCGCTCGTCGACGACGAGGCCACCGTCAAGCGTCTGCATAAAGGTCCGCCAGGTTCACAAGGTCCGAATAGGCGCATCGAGTTGCATCCAGAGAACCCCGAATTCCAAGTCATCGTGTGCGCGGCCGATCAAGTCACGCTGCTCGGCAAAGTGATCGAAGTGCGGCGTCATCTGGAAGCGCCGTTCGAATCGTTCGACTCGTTCGATGAGTCGCCGGAGTAGGAGAGCGCATGAGCACGCCGTTGTTAGCTGCGTCGGCCGCCTCGGCCGTGCAGGCATTGCGCGGCACGAACACTCGTCCCTTCTCCACTGCGCCGGCGCGCTTTTGCATGGCGGAGCTGGCAGGGCGTTTCGTCGAGCTCTCGGGAGAGGGTGCTTCCTCCGTGCTTACGCTCGCCGTGGGGCTTTTGCTCGAGGCGCAAGGTCGAGGTGAGCCGGTGGCGTGGGTGAGCTCTGCAGAGAGCTTGTTCTATCCGCCGGACCTCGAGGAAAGCGGTGTGGATCTGGCCGCTTTGGTGGTGGTGCGCGTCGTGGTGCGCATCGCCAGCGTCTGCACTCGCAGCACTGTATCGCTGAGCAGGCTTGCAATCGCGGCCGAGCGTTTGTTGCGTTCGGGTGCGTTTGGGCTGGTGGTGCTCGACTTGGGCAAGGACGCAGCGCTTTCGCAGGCATTGCAGACGCGTCTTTTGGGGCTCGCGCAGCGACATCAGAGCGTGCTCCTGTGCCTAACCGAAAAAACCGAGGAGGCTCCATCGCTCGGCTCGCTGGTCTCGCTGCGCGCCCAAGCTCTGCGCAAGTGGGTGGCCGCGGATCGCTTTTCCTGCGAGCTGCGCGTGCTGAAAGACAAGCGTCGCGGGCCGACCTGGTCGCAGAGCGAGGTATGCCGTGGTCCGATGGGCTTGCGTTAGCGTCGCAGCGCTACCGCTGCAGCTGCTCTTGCGACGAGAGCCTGCGTGGGCGTCGTTCCCCGTCGCCGTCGTGGACGAGGACAAGCCGCAGGGCAGGGTGCTGTGGACGAACGACAAGGCGCGCGCCGAGGGGGTGCTGGTCGGGCAGAACTATGCCGTCGCACTTTCGCTGGCGAGCGGATTGCGCGCTGCGGTGGTGCCGGACGCCGAGATCGACGCCGCCATCGTCGAGATCAAAGCCGAGCTCTGGCGCTTTTCGCCGAGCCTCGAAATCAGCGAAGAGAAAGGCGTGTTCTGGCTGGATGCGGCAGGGCTCGGGCGGCTCTATCCGAAGCTTTCGGCGTGGGCGAAGAGCCTGCGCGAACGGCTTTCTGCGCTGGGCTTTTCCTCCAACGTGGTGGTGGGGTTCTCGCGCTTCGGGACTTATGCAGTGGCGCGTGCAGCGCGCGTCAATCGCAACTTCGAGAGCGCAGAAGAAGAACGTGATGCGCTGCGTAAGGTGCCGCTTGCGTGTCTCGATATCGAGCCGACGTTTCGCGATGTGCTCGCTAAGCTCGGCGTCTACACCGTCGAGGCTCTGGTTTCTTTGCCAGCGACCGGTCTTTTGCCTCGCTTCGGCAA
>JADGRG010000416.1 GCA_017881145.1 Sandaracinaceae bacterium
AGCGGCGACGCGCAGGCCAGTCTGCTCGTGCAGCTCGCGCTCGAAACAGTGCAGCGCTGGCCGTTCGCTGGTCAGCTCGTGGTAGCCGACCTGCGCACCCACGTGGGTACGCAGCACCTGCAGCGTGCGCTCCTTGGCCTGCAACACAGCCGTTATGACGACCGCGCCATCCGACCGGCGACCGAAGAGCGTCACTATGCGCTGGCCTTCGCGGAGCTTTGTGAGCAGCTCGGCTCGCCACGCTCTCGCGTCAATGACCGGGATAGTCGCAACTGCTACCGCATGCACAACGACGGAGGCGTTCACGGGCCCTCCACGGAAGCGGCCACTCGTTGGATGAGCCCATTGACGACGGGCGGTACGTAGATACCGAGCACCACCAGCGCCACCACGAACGCAATCTTCGGAGATGCCGACAAGAACGTTTGGCGCGGCCAGATGTGCTTCTCTTTGGTCTCACCCCAGATCATCGGGAAGATCGTGCGCCCGGTGGCGACGAAGCTCATGGTGATGAGCACGCAGAACGTGGCGAACACGAGCATGCGGCCCGAGCTGACGAGCGCAGACAAGATCAGCAGCTCGCCAAAGAAGCTTCCGAAGGGTGGGAAACCCAGCAATGCAAAGCTGCCCACCATCAAGAACACGCCGCTGTATGGCAAGTCTTTGATGAGACCAGAGATGCGGTGGGTGTCCTTGGTGCGGTAGTGCGCTTTGATCTTTCCTGCAGTGAGAAAGAGCACAGCCTTGATGAAGGCGTTGCTGAGCATGTAGAGCAAGAGGCCGTACGACGCGGTTTTCCCGATACCTAGGCCGATGGCGATCACGCCCGCGTGGTTGATCGATGCGTAGGCGAGCAGCCGCTTGATGTTGCGTGTGGCGATGATGTTGAAAGTCGAGACCACCATCGAGCCGATGCCAATCGCGACGAGCTCTGCCGCAACCAGCTTGGGCTCGGCAGCCCGGTAGCACTGAAGCACGCGCAACAAGAGGACCAGCGCGCAGTTGAACTGTACGGCCGCAAGCAACGCTGTCACGGCGGGCGGCGCTTCGTCATAGGCCTCGGGCAGCCAGCTATTCATGGGTGCAAGACCTAGCTTGGTACCCAGGCCAAGCAGCAGGAGCGAAAGCCCCAGACGGCGCCACGCGCTCGGCCCCGCGTTGGCCAGCGGGCTCGCGCGATCGAGGAAGAAGCTCGGCACATGACCATCGCCTGGCATGCTGCGGGCGATGCACATGAAACCCAAGAGCGCGATGCCCAGGCCCACCGAAGAGAAGAGCAAATAGCGCCATGACGCTTGGCGCGAAGCGCCCATGCCAGGGCGCACGATCAGCGGCGCCGCAGCCAGTGTCGTCGCCTCGAGCGCGATCCAAGCTGCAAGCATGTGATTGGCCACCAGCACCGCGTTGACCGCCGCCAAGAAGACGAGCGCGAGCGCGACGAAGCGACCCATGCCCTCTCGCAAGACGGGCGCGATCGTCACGCGGTTCCGCACGTAGATGGAGATGCCGAAGAAGATCGGGTTCACCACGACGAGGAAGAGCCGTGAGGTGGCGTCTACACGCACGAAGCCGGCGAGCAACGCCCTGCTGTCGGGGCCGACTGCGTTCGCAACTGCGAGCACGGACTCCACGGCAGCGACGCCGACCAAGAGCAACGTTGCATGTACACGCACGCTGCGCGCGCACAAACACACGCTCACCACGAGTGGGACCAGGATCAGCGCGAATACGCTCACAACGCGACCTCCGAGGCATCGTCCCCAACCGTCGCGGGTGCGTCGTCTACTATCGTCAGGTACCAACGGTAGAGCAGAATCGTCAGAGCGAACACCAGCATCTGACCTGTCTGGATCGCCACTGATTCGGGATGGTGCTCACCACTGAGATCAAAGAGCGCTATCGCGTTTTCGATCCGCAACGCACCCATCATTTGGCTGAACATCGTCGACCGTGTTGCCAGCACCAGGAAGCCGACCATGACACCCGCCGTCGCGACGGCCACGCGGCTTTGTTCCGCGGCGGCCGCGGGCACGAGTGCCTGCGCGAGGTTGAAAGAGACCAGCACACAGCCCAGCGCGAACGTCCACGACAAGAGGTTCGGAGGGATCACGTCGTGACGGGCTGGAACCTTGCGCGCGCGAAGCACACGGAAAAGCGTGTAGGGCGCGGCGATGCCGCGGAGCAGGGCGAGGTCGGCCAGCGTCAGCCACTGGCTCAGCGTGCTGGGGTGCGGCTCTATGCGGTACGCGAGCCATGCCATGAGCAAGCCCTGAAACGACACGCCCCACAGGCTGGTGCGCCAGGTCGCCACGAAGAGCGGGATGAGCAGCACTCCGAGCAAAGCGATGAGCAGCGGACTCACTGAATGCCTCCGGTCTGCCAGGCCGTCGCGAGCAACGCGACCAGCCCTGCGCCGATGGCCACGACGATGTAGTGCGGAACCGCACGCAGCTTGAGGCGCGCGATCAGCGCTTCCACCGTGCCGAGCAGCGCTGCAACCAAGAGGCTCAAGCTCAGGCAACCGATGGTCGGCAGGATCCCGGCTAGCCCCGCCCAGGGATTGAGCAAGCTCACGACGAAAGACGTGCCGATCAGCAGCTTGACGGCGGAGGCGACTTGAATCGCGGCGAGTTCTGCGCCGCTGTGATCAAGCACCATGACCTCGTGGATCATCGTGAGCTCGAGATGAGTCGTCGGGTCATCGATCGGCATGCGCGCCACTTCGACCTGAACCACGATCACCAACGTGACAAGCGCAGCGATCCACGCGACCAGCGAGGCGCCATCGTGTGGTCGCAGCGCGAGCGCACCGTGCAGCGTGTGGCTGCGGGTGAAGGCACAGAGCGCACCGGTTACGAGGAAGAGCGCCGGCTCGAGCAGGGTTGCGAACGTCGCTTCGCGCGCTGCCCCCATTCCTTCGAACGAGCTACCGGTATCGAGTGCAGCAAGCACCATGGCCACGCGACCCAACGCCCAAACGTACGCGAACCAAACGAAGTCGAATGGAAACGAAACAAAGGATGTCGAACCCGAGAGCGGAGCGATCAGAGCTGAAACCACTG
>JADGRG010000417.1 GCA_017881145.1 Sandaracinaceae bacterium
GGGCTCTTCAAGTCGTGCGAGACCGTGTACGTGAAGCGCGTCAGCTCGTCGTTCTTGAGCCGCAGCTCTTCTTCGCGGGCACGCCGCTCGGTGACGTCCCGGCTGATGATCAACACCGAGTCGACCTCTCCTGTCTCGGATAGCTCCGGAACTAGCCGGGCCTCCCATGTTCTGAGGCCGTCCTGCCCCATGAATTCGTCTTCAATGCTCGTGGCTTCTCGGAAGTCGAGGACGCGTTGGACGGCCGTCATCCAACGAGCCTGCGTGGTCGCATCCATACCCAGATCGCCAATCGATTTACCGAGCACATCCTGCAGCGGCAGCCTCATGAACGCCTCGAACACGGGGTTCACGTAGACGTAGCGTTGCGCTCGGTCCAAACGCGCGACCAAGTCCGGAAGGTTCTCGGTCAGGGTACGAAACTGCCGCTCGCGCTCTGCCACAGCCAGGCCAGCGCGATAACGCTCGGTCACATTTTGAGCCAAAATCAGGCCAGTTGTGACGGCCCCGCTGCGGTCGTGCAACGGCACATACTCGTACTGGAAACGCAGCTCACCAAACGGTATCTCGGCGGAGAAGCGCTTGCCGTCGAGCACGGCGCGCAGGTTCGGAATGATGGCTTCGGCAAACTCGGGCGGAAGGCACTCTTCCGGCGTGCGACCAACCATGGCCGCGCTCGAGAACCCCGTAGCGGCGACCTCAGGGCCGTCGACCAGCACGAAGCGCAAGTCGCGATCGAACAGGATGATGGCGCTGCCCGGCAGATTCTCCACCAGCAAGCGGTAGCGTTCTTCGCTCTGCCGCAACTCTTCTTCGACGCGCGCGCGCTCCGTAACGTCACGCGCGATGCCCATGTACAGAAACGACCCCTGAACCGGCATGCGAGTGATCGTCAGATCGACATCTACCCGAGCGCCGCTCTTGTCCAGGTGTGTGGTTTGGTAAGAAAGGTGTGGCTCGCTCTCCAGCCGGCGAACGACCGTGGCGAACTCGAAATCCTTCCTACCTGCGAAGGTGGCCACCGAGAAGCCAACGACCTCCGAGCGCGAACGGCCGAGCTGCAAGCAAGCGGCGGCGTTCGCGTCTACGACGACGCCTCGCGAATCAGCAAAGAAAATGCCGTCTTTGACGTACTCGAGCGAAGCCCGGAGCCCCGCATCTTCCTCTCGGAACAGGACGCCCGCTGCCGCATCGGCTGAATCACCCATGGCCAAAGCCCGGCTTCAGGGTACCGGGATAGCCGGGCAAGTCAACGGCGCTTGTCAGGCTCGTCAGGCTCGTCAGGCTCGTCAGGCTCGCCGAGCGCGTCGCGGACTTTGCGAGCCAGCTCCTTGAGTGAGAAGGGCTTCTGGAGGAAGTGAAATCCCGATTCGAGGACACCATGCGGCGCGATGATGTTCTCCGTATAACCGGACATGAAGAGCACGCGCAGCTCGGGTCGAGACGCGGCGAGCTGCTCGTAGATCTGCCGGCCATTCATCGTCGGCAGGATTACGTCACTCAGCAGCAAATCGATCGTCGCGTGTCGCGCGGCCAGGTCGATTGCGTCGCTACCGCGTGCCGAGCTGAGCACCTTGTAGCCCTGGCTCTCCAAGAACTTGCTGACCAACCCGCGCACCAAGACCTCGTCTTCGACCAGCAAGATGGTCTCGCTACCACGCGGCAGCACCGCGTCGTCGAGCAGCGCCTGTGTAACGGGCCTCTCCGCGACCGCGGGCAAATAGATGCGGAATGTGGAACCAGCACCGACGCTGGACTCGACGTGCACGAACCCACCGCACTGCTGCACGATGCCGTAAATGATCGACAAGCCGAGGCCCGTGCCGCGACCGGGCCCCTTGGTCGTGAAGAACGGCTCGAATAGGTGTAGCAGCACGCCGTCAGACATGCCCACGCCGTTATCCGCAACCGACATCAACAGGTAAGTGCCCGGCCGAGCGTCGAGGTGCTCAGCACAGAACGCCGCGTCGACCTCGACCGCAGCCGTCTCTATCTTGAGCTCGCCACCCGAGGGCATCGCGTCCCGCGCATTGACGGCAAGGTTGATCAGCACTTGCTCGATCCCGCTCGGGTCCACCCGCGTGCAGCCCAGCCCCACGCCCGGCCGGAACGTCACCTGCACGTCTTCACCAATCAACCGCTCCAGAATGCGCATCGACCCGAGCAGCAGCTGATTCAGATCGATGACCACCGGGGCGATGACTTGCTTGCGACTGAACGCCAGCAGCTGACCGGTCAGCTCGGCGGCGCGCTGCGTGGCGCGCCGGATCTCGAGCAGATCGCTGCGTTCGGCGTCACCTTGCGTCGGAGCGCTGAGCAAGATGTCCGTGAAGCCACGAATGCCCGTGAGCAGGTTGTTGAAGTCGTGCGCCACGCCGCCGGCGAGCCTGCCGACGGCCTCCATCTTCGACGCTTGTCGAAGCTGCTCTTCGAGCCGGCGCCGCTCGGCTTCCGCCTGCTTGCGGGCCGTGATATCGCGCGACGTAGACAAGAGCGCCGTGACGTTGCCGAACCGCACAGGCACGATGCGCGCTTCAATCGTGATTTCACGACCGCTCTTGTGCACAATGACTAGCTCGGTGGGCGGCGAAGGCGAGCCCGCTCCAGATTGCTGCAGCATGCGCGCGGCAGCTTGCAAATAGTCGGGGTGGATCAGCGGCGTGTCCTGCTCTCCGCGGCCGAGCAGCTCCTCGCGCCGATAGCCGAGCAGCTCCTCGGCGCAGCGATTGATCTCGAGGTACTTGCCGTCGCTCGTACTGATGGAGCAGGCGTCCGGTGACGACTCGAACAGCATGCGAAAGCGCTCCTCGCTCTCGCGCAAGGCGGCCTCCGCAGCGCGACGAGACTCGATCAAGTGCCACTCTCGAAGCGCTCGCTCGACCGTGCGAGGCAACCCGTTGAAGGCTTCTGGAGACTTGACCAGATAGTCGAGCGCCCCACAGCGCATGGCGAGCACGGCCGTTTGCTCGTCGCCGTGACTCGTCAGCACGAGCACGGGCAGGCGCGGAATGTCGCTCGGACCGGGCAAGAGGTCGAATGCTTTGCCGTCAGCCAGATTCAGGTCGGCGAGCACCAACTCGGGTGGCTCATTCGCGATCGCTCGTTGGGCCTCGGCGAGCGTCGTCGCAAAGCGCAACCGATAGCCTCCGTGCGCGGACAGCACCCGTGCCACGACCTCCGAGTGAGCAGGGTCGTCCTCGACGACCAGGATTGTCGGCTGAGCGCCACCCTTCTCGATCATGCAGCGAAGGTGCTCCTCATTGCCACTCTAGCTATACCAGCACAAACGCAAGGGCACCAAACGCTCGCCCACAAAACGACTCGGCCCGCAGTGATTGCTCACCGCGGGCCGAATGTCGGCAAGCCGAGCTAAGTGCTCGGCTGGCTCAGCTTGCTCAGTCGCTGATGGCCGAGCTGACCGTGCTGCCGGCAGCAACAGCGGGAGCGGCAATGCAGAACGTCTTCAGCTGCGGCGTCGCGCCGACGAAGGCGGGCGTGTTGCACTGCGAGTCGTCCGAGCAGTCAGTGGCGAGCGAAGCGCAGAAGCCGTCCGCGCCGCACACCGTACCGTTGAACGCGCCTGCCCCGAGACCGTGACCAGACGGCGAGCAGTCGCGATCGACCGTACACACCTTGGCGCACGTGCCAGTGGCCGTGTTGCACTCATAGTCGAGGCTACCGTTCTTGATGGCGCATTGCTCATTGGTGGTGCAGCTCGGGGAGGAGACGCACACATGAGCCTTGGTGTCGCAGGTGCTGCCGCCGGCACATTCGATGTCGCGTGCGCACTTGCGATAGCATTCGTGATTGCCCGCGTAGCAGGTGCATTCACCCGGGGAACACACGTCGCTAGACAGGGCCGCACGGTCGACCACCGGCAGCGTCGCGCAACTCGCGTCGTTCGTACAACCCGCCGCGGCAGGAACTTCGCACTTCTTCGAAGTAGTGGTGCAGGTGGTGCCGGTCGCAACGCTGGTGCGCGAGTAGGTCGGGCAACCGCTGGGCGTGTCGTTGCTGGCAGTCACGACGCACGCAGCCGCGTACACGCACTTATTGTCGGTGCAGGCCCAGGTATTCTTGGTGCAGCCGGTGCAGTACGTCGCTTGTTGGAAGCACAGAGTCTGCCCTGGGACAGTGAGTGTCGCCGGGGTGGTGCAATCGAAC
>JADGRG010000418.1 GCA_017881145.1 Sandaracinaceae bacterium
CTTGAGTTGCAATGGAGGCCGCACCGAACGCTTGGCTTCTGCGCCGACCCCAGGCACGAGCGTGACCGTCGACGACACAACCAAGCTGCCCATGGTTCGCGGTCGTGGGCTCGGTCTGCTCTCTGCGCTCTCGAGCAAGCGCCGCATCGGTCTCTTGCTCGATGAAGTGGACAGCGAGGTGCCGACGAGTGCCCCGACGCCGAGGCCCAAGCAGAGCTCGCAGGACGCGGTGCCGCCCTTTGGTGCGGAGCTGCTGAATTTCGTGCGCTCGCAGGGCCTGCGTCCCGCCCTGGCGCACATGCGTGCGAGCTCGGGCAAGAAAGAATCGGAAGCGGTCGCCGGTATCGCTCGTCTGCGGGATCGCGCAACCAGCTGAGCCAGAGCACACGAAAGGTCGGAAGAGAGAACCGCATGTTGCCGCAAGTGACCATCAACTTCGCAGAAGCGCAGGGTGCCGAGCAGGTCGTGCCGGCACTCAAGATCTTGCTGCTGATGACGGTCCTGTCGCTGGCGCCAGCGATCCTGATCTCGATGACGGCGTTCACGCGCATCGTGATCGTGCTCTCGTTCGTGCGACAGGCGATCGGTGCGCAGAACGTGCCTCCCATGCAGGTGGTGATGGTGCTTTCACTCTTGTTGACCGCGGTGGTGATGGCTCCGGTGGCGCAGCGTCTGGACGCCGAGGCCCTCGAGCCCTACACGCACAAGCAGCTCGACGAGAAAGCGGCGTTCGATCGCGCGTCCAACATCGTCCGTGATTTCCTGGTGCCGCAGACGCGTGAGGCCGACCTCAGGCTCTTCTACGAGCTGAGCAAGACTCCCTCGCCCAAGACACAGCACGACGTCGCGCTGCACCTCTTGGTCGCGGCTTTTATGATCTCGGAGCTGCGCACGGGTTTCGAGATGGGCTTTCTCGTCTTTCTGCCCTTCATCCTGATCGACCTGATCGTGGCGTCGATCCTCACGGCCATGGGCATGGTCATGCTTCCGCCCACCATGCTGGCGACGCCGCTCAAGCTCCTGCTCTTCGTGTTGGTTGATGGTTGGGGATTGCTTTCGCGTTCCTTGGTGACGAGCTTCGGATGACCGCACCTGCCGCACTCGAATGGTTTCGTACACTGCTCTGGACGGCCGTGCTGGTCGCGGGGCCATCGGTCCTGGCGGTCGTGGTCGTGGGTTTGGTGATGGCGATTCTGCAAGCCGCCACGCAGGTGAACGATCAATCGGTGGCGTTTGCTCCCAAGGCCATTGCCATCGTGTTGGCTCTGGTGGTGAGCGGACCTTGGATGCTGGCCGAGCTCACCCATTTCACCACGGCGATCTTCGCCAGCCTAGCGAGGATGTGAGCGGTGCCGAGCCTGTTCTCGGCGTCGACGCATCTCATCACCTTCTTCATGTTGGCCTCGCTGCGCGTGGCGACAGCGCTGGCGTCGCTGCCCGCGCCCTTTGGCAGCGTTGCCCCGATCCGCATTCGTACGGCGGTGTCGGTGGTGATCACTGCCGCGATATGTGCGTCGCTCAGCGCACAAGCGCCGGACCTCGGTCAGGACGTGATGCAGATCTTCAAAGCCGCGCTCGGTGAAATGCTGCTAGGCGCCGTCATCGGCATGACGGTGCGCGTCACGTTGGCTGCAGCAGACATGGCTGGATCCATGGCCGGACAGTCCATGGGTCTTGGTTTCGCCACCACGATGGACCCCTCACAAGGTGAGGCCACCCTCGCCACTGCACACCTGCTCGCGTCTTTCGCGACAGTGGTTTTCTTCGCATTTGACGGGCATCACGCTGTAATCGGGGCTCTTGCCGCCAGCTTCCGCTCCGCGCCGGTGGGGCAGGAGTGGCATGCGATTGCGCAGAGCGGGATCGTCGATATGGCGTCCCGGATGATGGCACGCGGCCTGCAAATAGCAGCTCCTGTGGTGGCAACGATGTTCATCGTGCAGCTTGGAACGGCGCTCGCATCCCGCGCGGCGCCGCGCGTCCAGCTCTTCGCGTTCTCGTTTTCCATTGCCGCTGCAGCTGGAATGCTCGTGCTCTGGGTCGCCGCGCCGTCGCTGGCAACAGCCATCAACGTGCAGGTGCAGCGCCTGCCTCTGGCGTTGGCCGAGATTGTGGGAGGCCGCTAGTGGCAGAGCGCGACCAGCGTACAGAGGAGGCCACTCCACGCAAGCGCGAGCAGATGCGTCAGGAGGGCCAGGTCGCGCAGAGTCACGACGTGGGCTCGGCCGCGGTCGTGGTGGCCAGCTTCGCGACGCTCGCTTGGACCGGGACGACGCTAGTGCGCGGGCTCTCGAACTTCGCGCTGCGCTCGCTGCGCCTGGTTGACGCGTCGCGGCCGCTCGACGCACTGCGTGCCAGCGTGAAAGCGCTCTTGCCCGCGGCGCTGCCCATCATCGCGGCGGCAGTAGCCGCGATCGTGGTCGGCGTGGTGCAGGCTCGGACATTCTCGTTCTCCGTCATCGCCTTCAAGCTCGAGCGCCTCGACCCAACCGAGCGGCTCTCGCAGATGCTTCCCGGCAAGCACGCGTTGATCGAGATTCTGAAGCAGGTCGTGAAGCTGCTCGCCATCGGTTGGCTCGTCTACCAGCTCATCGCGCAGGCCATGCCGATGTTCTCGGCGCTCGCAGCCAGCTCTCCCATGGTGGCGGCCTCGTCGGTGGCGGGTGTGGCGCAGAAGCTCGCGATGCGAGTGGGGCTCGCGTTCGTTGCAGTGGCTGGCTTCGACTATTGGCTGGCACACCGCAAGTTCAGCGAGGATGCGAAGATGTCGCGCGACGAGGTGCGCGACGAACACAAGGCCGAGGAAGGTCGGCCCGAGATTCGCGAGAAGATTCGCCGCAAGATGCGCGAGCTCGCGAAGAACCGCGCGCTCTCGGATGTGAGCAAGGCGACGGTGATGGTGGTCAACCCCACTCACTACGCCGTCGCGCTTCGCTATCTGCCGGAGCGAGATGCCGCTCCGATCGTGCTCGCCAAGGGCAAGGACGAGCTGGCGCTCTCGATGCGCGCACAAGCGCGTCGTCATCAGGTGCCGATGCTCGAGAACAAGCCCTTGGCCCGCGCACTCTACAGCACGAGCAAGATTGGCCGACCCATCCCGGTTGATCTCTATCGAGCCGTTGCCGAGGTGATCGCCTACGTGATGCAGCTGCGTGCCCGCAAAGGCGGCACGACGCTGGTGCGCGCTCCCCAGGCGCCACGAGGTGAGTCGTGAGCACCAAGTCAGCCGCATCGCTTCCATCCATGGTCCTCGAGGGCGCCGTACCCGTCGTCCTGGTGGGCATCGTCTTGCTGATGGTGGTTCCGCTGCCGGCGCCGGTGCTCGACCTCTTGCTCGCCACCTCGATCGCCCTTGCCGTGGCGCTGCTCCTGATCTCCATCCACATCGAAAAGCCCCTCGATCTCTCGGCATTTCCGACCATCCTGCTCTTCGTCACGCTCTTTCGCTTGGCACTCAACGTAGCCTCGACGCGGCTCATTCTGCTCAATGGCAGCGAAGGACCCGGCGCCGCTGGCAGCGTCATCCGAGCGTTCGGAGAGTTGATCATCCGCGGCAATTACTTGGTGGGCGCGACCATCTTCGTGCTCCTGGTGATCATCAACTTCGTCGTGATCACCAAAGGTGCGGGCCGTATCGCCGAGGTCTCGGCGCGCTTCACCTTGGACGCCATGCCCGGCAAACAGATGAGTATCGACGCCGACCTTGGCTCGGGCGCCATCACCCAGGACCAGGCCAGGGCGCGCCGCAAGGAGATCGAGCAGGAGAGCGACTTCTTCGGCGCGATGGACGGTTCTTCGAAGTTCGTTCGCGGCGATGCCATCGCGGGGCTGCTGATGACTGCGATCAACATCGCGGTCGGCTTCATCGTCGGTGTGGTGCAGAAGGATCTCAGCCCGGCGGATGCCGCCAAGACTTACACCATCCTTACAGTCGGTGACGGCCTCGTCGCGCAGATTCCCGCGCTACTCATCTCCACCGCCGCCGGCGTGGGGGTGACCCGCGCTGCAGCAGGCGCGGCGCTCGCACCGGCCTTGGTTGCTCAGCTCGGCGCACGACGTAACGCGCTCTGGGGCACGGCGGGACTCTTGGCCGTCATCGGGCTCTTGCCGAATATGCCTGCGATTCCGTTCTTGGTGCTGGCCGGCGCCGTCGGGTTTGGTGCGCGTTACAGCGCGGCCGCGCAGCGCCTCGACGACTCGCGCAGCGCAGCCAGCGTGGAGACCGTCAAAGCGGCGGAGCCCAGTGAGCGCGAACGTATCGAAGAGATGTTGCCCGTGGATCTGCTGGAGCTCGAGGTCGGCTTCGATCTGGTGCCTTTGGTGGACCCGCACAAGGGTGGCGGTCTGGTGGAGCGGGTGTCTGCCATCCGGCGCAATCTTGCTGCCGAGCTCGGCATCATCATCCCGTCGGTGCATATCCGCGACAACCTGCGGCTAGGATCGAATGCCTATCGCCTCTTGGTGAGTGGCAACGAAGTGGGCCGCGGCGAGCTGCGGGTGGGCCGCTTCCTGGCGATGGATCCGACCGGAGCGCTGCCGGCCATTCCTGGTGAGCGCGTCAGCGAGCCCGCGTTCGGTTTGCCTGCCCATTGGGTCGGCCCGGCCGACCGCGAGAAGGTGGAGAGCCTCGGATACACCGTGGTCGACGCAGCCACCGTAGCGGCGACGCACTTGACGGAGCTGCTGCGCGCGACTGCACCGGAGCTGCTTGGTCGTCGCGAGGCGCAGGAGCTCTTCGACGTCTTTGCGCGCCGCGAGCCACGCCTCATCGATGAGGTCATACCGAACATCTTGACGCTGGGCGAGGTCATTCAGGTACTGCGCCAGCTCTTGCGTGAGTCGGTGCCGGTGCGCGACCTGCGCACGATCATGGAGACGCTGGCCGATTCCGGTCGCGAGACCAAGGATAGCAATGAGCTAACCGAGCGCGTGCGACATCGCCTGGCGCGATCGATCAGCTCTCGCTTCAAGGACGAACGCGGTCGCATCGCCGCGCTGGTGCTCGACCCGCGCGCAGAAGAGGCGTTCCGCAGCGGCGGTCCCGATGCATCCAGTGCCCAGCGCGTGCTTTCGTCGCTGGACAGTGCTGCTCGCGCCTTCCAGGGCGTGAGCACTCCCCCCGTGCTTTTCTGCGCGCAAGACGTGCGCAGATCTGTGGCCGAGTTCCTTAGCCGTCGAATTCCCGGGCTTTCCGTCCTCTCGTATCGTGAAGTCGATCCGAAGGCGACGGTCCGGACACTCGGTGTCGTCAGCGCATAAAGGAGAATCGAAGTGGTACACACCTTTCGTGCAGGACGTTTCGAAGAAGCGATAGCTCAAGTGAAGCGCGTGCTCGGGCCGGACGCGCTGATCGTTTCGCGCAGAGATCTCGTGCCCGGAGAGCTGCGTGACAGCAAAGGCGGTGGTGTCGAGATCACCGCGATGTCCAGCCACGATGCGGAAGTGGCGCGCGTTCCACAACGCACGCCTGGCCCTATCGGGCTCTTGGAGCGACGACTCCTGCGCGATGGCGTGTCGCAAAATGCGGTAAAAGCTCTGTCATCGGCGGTTCGCGACCGGCAACAGGGGCCGCTGCTCGGCATGAGCGCCCTGGAAGCCGTGCTCGGCGAGGTGCTGGCCGAAGAGGTCGTATTCGGCGGCGGCATCGGTGGCCGCTCGCGGGTGGTCGCTCTGGTCGGTCCGACAGGCGCCGGCAAGACCACCACGATTGCCAAGATCGCTGCGCACGAACAGTTAGTCGCCGGCCGTAAGGTCGGAGTCGTGTCGATCGACAACTATCGCATCGGTGGCATCGAGCAACTCGGTCGTTACGCCGACCTGATCGGCTGTCCGATGGAGACAGCGTCGGATGCGCGCTCGCTCGAGGTTGCGCTGCGCAAGCTGGGGGACGCCAACATCGTGCTCGTGGACACTGCCGGCCGCTCCACGCGCGATACCTGGGCGCTCACCGAGATGGCGGAGTGCTTGCGCGGAGCACAGGAAGCCGTGGAGGTGCATCTCTGTCTGCCGGTGGCGATGCGCGATCGCGAGCTCGCTCTGGCCATCGAGAACTATTCTGCGCTTGGCCCAGCGCGCCTCACCTGCACCAAGATCGATGAGGCTCTGTGTTGCGGCGCGATCATCGCGGCCCACGTTCAGAGCGGTTTGCCGCTCGGTTACTTCACCAACGGTCAGCGTGTGCCGGAAGACTTCAGCGTCGCAAGTCCGGAGGGCCTGGCGGCCCTGCTTTGCGAAGGAGACCTCAACTGATGTTCAATTTCTCCGACCAAGCAGATGGCATTCGCTCTGCGCGAGATGCACGTCCAGCCGGCTTGCGCCCGCGCCAGCACTTCGCGGAGACCACGCGAACGCTGGCCGTGACGAGTGGCAAGGGTGGTGTCGGCAAGACCCAGATCAGCGCCAACCTGGCCGTGGTCTTGGCTCAGCAAGGTCAGCGGGTGCTGCTCTTGGACGCCGACCTGGGGCTCGCGAGCCTGGATCTCGCGCTCGGGGTTCGGCCTCGCGCGGATCTCATGGCGGTGGTGCGCGGCGAGTGCCCTATCAATGAGATCCTGGTCGCCGGTCCGTGCGGCGTGCAACTCGTTCCGGCGTGTCCGGGCCGCTACGAGATGGCCAATCTCTCCACGGCGGAACGCGAGAATCTACTCTCTGTGCTGATCGAGCTCGCGAAGGGTTTCGATGTATTGATCATCGACACCGGCGCGGGCATAGGCGCCAACTCGGTGGGCTTCGCGGCGCTCGCTGACGAAGTCATCTTGGTGGCGACGCCCGAACCGACCTCCCTGCGGCATGCCTACGCCATGGCGAAGGTCCTGCACCGGCGCAGCGGCGTGGACCACATCCACGTCGTCGCCAATCAGGTCGCAAGTGAGCTCGATGGCGCCGATGTCTACGAACGTCTGCAGACCATTACCAAGCGCTTTCTCTCGGTCGAGCTCAGCTACCTGGGCTGTGTGCC
>JADGRG010000419.1 GCA_017881145.1 Sandaracinaceae bacterium
GTGCTTCGCACCGGTGTCTGAACGTGCGGGGTAGGGCGGTGGCCTTGCTGCACTTCATAAGATTGGAGTCAGCTGTGACCACCTGGACACCAACGGCTGCGAGGTGGCGCTGAGCACGGTCACCAACTGCGGCGTGTGCGGCCATGCCTGCGACCCAAACGACGCCAGTGCCGCCAACCCGGTCAACCCGACGCTCGCTTCATCTGCCCGCCACACCTCGCGCGTGGGGGATGGGCTCCGGGCCCGCTCCACAATGTCCGGCCAAGCGCGCGCCGGGACCAAGTCCAGCGCACTGCATTCATTGGCATATCTGCGTGTAAGCCGCCGAATGCCCGGCCGCGCGCCCTCCCGGCGCTTCCATCGGGCCCGCAGCGCATCCCCCGCGCGCATGCCCGGCCGCGCGCCCTGAAGGCGTCTCCCGCCGGGCCCTCCTGCGCCCGGCCGCACGCCTGAGCGGGCTCCTCCCCCGCACGCGTGAAACGCCCTTCGGCCATCCGCCTCCGAGCCGACTTGCCCATACGTACGACCGAGCGCATACTATGCGTACGTACGAGGTGACATCATGGCGGTGACCGCATCGGACCTGCGCGCGAACATCTACAAGCTCCTCGACCAGGCGCTCGAGACCGGACGGCCCATTGAGGTCGAACGTCGGGGGCGCGTTCTGAAGATCACGCCGGAAGCACCCGTGTCGAAATTGGCGCGCTTGCCACGCCGCGAGAAGTTCATCCGCGGCGACGCAAGCGATCTCGTGCACATGGACTGGTCTTCGGAATGGAAACCGTAGCCCATCTCGACACCCACGTGGTCGTCTGGCTCTATGCAGGTGACCTCGAACGGATCCCCGCTGACGTCCGCGCGCGCATCGAGAGTTGCGAGCTCGCCATCTCGCCCGCCGTCATCCTCGAGCTCCAGTACCTCTTCGAGATTCGCCGCATCACCGAGACCGCGGAGATTGTGCTTGCCGATCTCGAGGACCGCATCGGCCTGTCGGTAAGCGACCTGCCCTTCGAGAAAGTAGCGACAGTAGCGACCAAGCTCCACTGGACCAGAGACCCCTTCGATCGACTCATCGTCGCCCAGGCACTAGCCCACGGCGCTGCGTTGATCACCGCCGACAAGTCCATCCGCAAGCACTGCGCGGCCGCGGTCTGGGGACGCAGCAAGCGCTAGCCGCCCGTCCATGGGAATCCGAATCGCAGCGTCCTTGCCTCGCCACCAAGCCTCACCATCGCTCTCACCTGGCGATCTCTTGCCCAGGGTGTAACGTTCCGCTGCAGGCGCGGTCGTTTCAATCGCGCGCTCTCTCTCTCAGCAGGAGCTTGCTCATGCGCACTTGGAACCTGGTGACAGTCTTGCTCTTCAGCTGGGCCTGCGCCGAATCGAAGCCCGTTCCTGCGGATGCCGCGCTTGCGGATGCTTCCGTGCTGCATGACGCCTCGCGTCCGGCGGATGCGGCTGCGCGAGATGCCTCGCACCCCCACGACGCGGCCAGCGATGCCGCGGTGCCCGACAGCTGTCGCTTGCCGCCGCTGCCTGGCAGCTGCGAAGCGTACTTCCAGCGCTACGCGTGGAACCCGAAGTCTGGTGCGTGCGAGAAGTTCATCTACGGTGGTTGCGGTGGCAACGCGAACAACTTCGAGACCGCGCTTGCATGCCTCTTGGCATGCGTCCCGAGCGGCGATGCAGGCGCGTCACGTCCCGCTGCATGTAAGGTGGGCGACGCTGTCTATCCGTCAGGCGCTAGCGGCATCAAGGACCCGCATAGCTGCAACCAGTGCAGCTGCCAGAACGGGCAGCTCGGATGTACCAAGATAGCGTGTCCTGAGGCCTGCCCGCCCAATGCCAAAGAGAGCACGGGCTGCGCGGCCTGCGGGCCGGTCGACAATTGCGAGATCGTCGAGCACGGCTGCTTTCCTGTGTGCAACGCCACCAGCGATTGCGCGGGAACGCCCTACGGGTTCTGCATAGACAACGCCTGCAAGAACGTCTGCGGTTAGCGCAGCGCGGTCCGCAGCGCCAGCATGCTCAGCCCTGTCCTTCGAGAAAGGCTTGCGCTGCCGCTGCTGCGCGCTCCAGGAAAGGCGCGGGGTAGAGGCCCATCCCGACCACGCCCAAAAGGCAGACGATGATCGCCGCAGCGAGCGCTGGGCGGATCTGCAACGTTTCGTTGGTCGCTGGCGGCTGCATGAACGCGGCGCGGGCGACGCGCAGGTAGTAGAAGAGAGAGACGATCGCCATGGTGGCGCCGAAGAGCACGAGCCAGGTTTGGCCGGCGCGGTAGGCAGCCATGAAGATGAAGAACTTGGCCCAGAAGCCTACGGCGAAGGGAATGCCGGCGAGCGAGAGCAGGAACATCAGCAGCGCCAGGCCCAGCCAGGGCGCGCGACGCACCAGTCCATCGAGCTCGGAGACGTCGACGCCGAAGCGCCGTGGCGCCACCACCTCCAGCACGAAGAACACGCCGAGGTTCGAGACCAGGTAGCCGGTCAGGTAGAAGAGCAGCATGCCGACGCCGTAGCTGGTGCCGGTGTACAGGCCGATCAGCATGTAGCCGACTTGCGCGATGCCCGAGTAGCCGAGCATGCGCTTCACGTCGTTCTGGGGCAGCGCCATCAGGTTGCCGACCAGGAGAGATGCGACGATCGACAAGACCAGCACGCTCGCGAGCGGCGCTTGGTTGGCGCGGAAGGCAATGAGCAAGATCGCAGAGAGAGCAGCAAAGCCACTGGCCTTCGGAGCTACTGAGAGGAACGCCACGACCGGCGTGGGTGCGCCTTGATAGGTATCCGGGATCCACATGTGGAAGGGAACGGCGCCGATCTTGAAGGCGAGGCCGGCGAGCGTCATCAGCATGCCGACCGAGAGCAGCGGTGAGAGCTGCGCGTGGGCGATAGCGTCGAGCTTGGTCGCGCCGGACATGCCGTACACGAGCGAGAGGCCAAAGAGCGTGATGGCAGTACTGACCGCGCTGACTAGATAGAGCTTGAGGCCGGCTTCCGGCGCGTGTTTGTGCACGCCGTCTTTGTCTTCGGTCTTGGCGTAAGCGGCCAGCACCGAGAGCGGGATGCCCATCAGCTCGAACGAGATGATGAGCGGGATGATGTCGCGCACGCCGGGCAGGATGGTCATGCCCGTGAGACAGAAGAGAAGCAGCAGATAGAACTCGCCCTGACGGGTCGGGAAGTGTCGATCGACGTGGTCGAGCGAGGCGAGCGTGGTGAGCGCACCGGCGCAGAGCGCGATGCGCTTCCACATAAGCGCCCAGGGTCCGCCGAGGTACGTGCCGGCGAAGGCCGGGCCGCTGACGTCGACGAAGAATGAGGCGGTGAAGACGCCGAGCAGGAGCGCGAGCGTCAGCCAGCCGAGCGCGCGCTTGCGACCGTGCGGCAGAAAGAGGTCGACGGTGAGCACGGCGAATGCGCCCAAGAGGAGCGCAAGGTCGAGCGAGAGCGGCCGCAGGTCTTCGAGCGTCGGTGTCATCGGGCTAGCACCGCGAGTTGGTCAGCGACGAGCGCGACCTTCGGCAGGTATTCGTTGGTGGCGATGTGGATGAAGTCGAGGATGAGGCGCGGATAGGAACCGAAGAGCATGAGGCAGAGCGAGAGGCCCCAGAGCGCTACCCATTCGGTCCCGTGTGCGTCGCGTAGCTCGTGGAACTCATCGCTCGGTCCCGTGCCGAAGAAGATGGTGCGGGATGCGTTGAGTACGTAGACGGCCGTGACCCACGCGCCGACGATGCCCGGGATGGCCCACCAGGAGTGCGCACTCTGCCAGGCGCCCATGAACACCAGGAACTCGGCGACGAAACCGGCGAGGCCCGGCAGGCCGAGCGACGAGAGACCGGCCAAAACGAAAAAGCCTGCGACCCACGGCATGTCCTTGGCGAAGCCGCCCATGCGCGGGATGAGACGCGTGTGAGCGCGGCCGTAGATGAGGCCGACCAGCGCGAAGAAGAGGCCGGTCATCATGCCGTGCGCGAACATCTGGTAGATGGCGCCGTTCCAACCGTCGACCGTAAGCGTGGCGGCGCCGAGCATGACGACGCCCATGTGCGAGACCGACGAGTACGCGATGATGTACTTGAGGTCCTTCTGGCTCATCGCGGAGAGCGCTCCGTAGAGCACGTTGATCACGGCGATGCCGCCGACCCAGGGCGCCCAGTAACGTGCGCCTTCGGGCAGCAGCATCATGCCGATGCGGATCACGCCGAAGGCGCCGAGCTTCATCAGCACACCGGCGTGCAGCATCGAAACCGCGGTGGGCGCTGCGGCGTGGCCGTCGGGCGACCAGGTGTGGAAGGGAAACACGCCGGCGAGTGAGCCGAAGCCGAGCCAGAGCAGAGGGAACGCCCAGAGCTGCAGCTCGCGCGGGAACTTGGTGTTGGCGAGGTGCGTGAGATCGAAGCTCGTGCCGCCTGCGGCGAAATACATGGCGATGATCACGACCAGGATGGCGGCTGAACCGACCAGGAGCATCAGCGTGAGCTTCATGGCGGCGTATTCGCGGCCGCCCACATCGAAGCGCTTCCAGATGAAAGCAAAGGGTCCATGCGCCTCGACTTTGCCGTGGCTACCCCACACGCCGATCAAGAGATACATCGGCAAGACGGCGACTTCGTAGAAGAGGAAGAAGACGAAGATGTCTTGCGCGACGAACACGCCGAACACGCCTGCAACCAGCACGAGCAAGAGCGCGAAGAACTCCTTGGGGCGCTCTTCCAGCGTGAACGATGCGAAGACGCCGGCAGTGATGATGATGCCGGTGAGCAGGAGCAGTGAGACGCCCCAACCGTCGACAGCGAGGCTCAGGTCGATGCCCATCGAGGGCACCAGCGCGTAGCGTTCCATGCGCTGCAGGCCAGCTTGCGCCGTGTCGTAGGTGCGCAGCACTTCGATGCTGCCGGCGAGTGAGCAGAGTGCGCCGAAGAGCGCCGCCATGCGGATCGCCAGCCGCTCCGATTCTGGCAAAAGCAGCACGACCAACGCCGCCACGGCCGGGGCGGCGACGATGATGGAGAGAAGATGCGCGTGCGCGAAGTTACCCATCGAATGCTTTCAGCGAAGAAACGCCGCGAAGGTTCCGAGTGCGATGGTGGCGACGACCATCACGTAGACGTAGTCCTGCACCTTGCCGGTCTGCAGCGGACGCAGCCGCGCGCCCACTTCCAGCGTCACGTAGCCGATGGCGTTCATCAGCCCGTCGATGATGTAGCGATCGAACCAGCCGATGCCGCCGGCGAAGCCACGCAGCACAGTGCGGTAGCCAAAGAGGAAGCTCTTGTCGACGATGCCCGACGCGGCCAAGCGTCCGAGCGGCGCGAACACGGTGCGCAACGCAGCGCCACCTTGGGGCGCGCCGAACATGAAGTACGACAGGCCGATGCCGCAGAGGCCGAGCGCGCTCGCTGTCATGCCTACGGGGCTGAGGTGGAAGTGCGTTGCCTCGCCGTACATGCCGGAGAGCTCGGCGCCGAAGTAGCCGGCACAGAGCGCCGGGATAGCCAGCACCACGAGCGGGAAGGTCATCGCGAAGCCGGACTCGTGGGCGTGCTCGGCGTGCTCACTCGGTTTGCCGAAGAGCGCGATGAAGACCACGCGTCCCATGTAGAACGCGGTTAGAAACGCCGCGATCAGCAGGGCAGCGAAGGGCAAGTAGAGACCTCGCTCCCAGACCTCTTCGAGGATCAGGTCCTTCGAGAAGAAACCAGAGAAGCCGGGGACGCCCGCCAGCGCGAGCGCGCCGATGATGAACGCTCCGGAAGTGAGCTTCATCTTCCGGAAGAGGCCGCCCATGTGATGGATGTCGTTCGAGTGCACGGCGTGGATGAGTCCGCCGGCAGCTAGAAAGAGCATGGCCTTGAAGAAGGCGTGGGTGGTGAGGTGGAAGAAGCCTGCGACTTGCGAGCCGGCGCCGAGCGCGCAGACCATGTAGCCGAGCTGCGAGCAAGTCGAGTACGCCAGCACCTTCTTGATGTCGTTCTGCACCACCGCGACGATGGAGGCGAAGAGCGCGGTGAAGCCGCCGACATACGCCATGAAGTTCTGCGTGTTCGGGGCCTGCTCGAAGAGCGGATGCGCGCGCGCCACCAGGAACACGCCGG
Source organism: Sandaracinaceae bacterium (assembly GCA_017881145.1). GTDB lineage: Bacteria > Myxococcota_A > Polyangia > Polyangiales > JAFGIB01 > JADGRF01. Next base: position 6,104 of record JADGRG010000419.1, read on the forward strand.
CCGCCACCATGGTCGCTGCATGCAGCAACGCGGAGACAGGCGTCGGACCTTCCATCGCGTCTGGTAGCCAGACGTGCAGCGGGAACTGCGCGGACTTGCCCATCACCGCGATGAAGAGCAAGAGCGTGACGGGGCCGGCCACCGCGACGGTGCCGGTCCAGTTGAAGGAGCCGGTGTTGACGAAGAGCACGATCAGACCGGCGACCAGGCCCATGTCGGCGAGCTTGGTGATCCAGAAGGCTTTGAGTGCGGCGCGTGCTGCGCTCGGCTTCTTCCAGTAGTAGCCAATCAGGAGATAGCTGACGAGCCCGACCAGCTCCCAGCCCAGGAAGAGCTGCAAGAGGTTCGGCGCGATCACCAGCGTGTTCATCGCGAAGAGAAAGAGCGATTGCCAGGTGAAGTAACGGCCGAAGTCAGCGGGCGGCTCATCGGCCATGTAGCCGAGCGAGAAGACCTGCACACAGAACGCTACCAGGCAGACCACCACCAGCATGGAGACCGAGAGGCCATCGAGGAGCACGCCGATTTCGATGGTCGAGGGCGCGGCGCTGCTCGCGCCGAGCACCGAGTGCGGAAGCCACTGCGTGGTGACGCGGGCGATGTCGTGGACCTCGAGGCCGTAGGCGAAGAGTTGCAGCGCGCTGACCAGTGCGACCAGCGCGGTGACGACCGAGATGTAGCCGGGCAGCTTGCCGGCGCGGCGCACACCCGGCAGCACGATCAATGAGAAGGCCGTGCCGAGCGGCAGGAAAGTGGCCAGCAATGCGAGTTGGATTGGCGACATGCGTTAGCCCTTGAGCTCGCTTGCGCTCTCGACCAGCACATCACCGCGAGATCGGTAGAGCAGGATGACGAGCGCTAGACCCACGACCACTTCCGCGACGGTGAGCGCGGTGGAGAAGAGCGCGAAGATCTGTCCGGTGGCGTTTCCGTTGAAACGGGCGAACGCAACCAGGTTGATGTTGCCGGCGTTCGCCATCAGCTCGACGGAAGCCAGGATGCCGACGGCATTGCGGCGCGTGAGCAAGCCGAAGACGCCCAAGCAGAAGAGCGCGGCCGAGACCAGCAGGTATGCGGACAGGCCCATCGAGCTACGCTCCCTTCGCTTGGCTCACCGCGGCATTTGGCGCCGGAAGCGGCTTGCGAGCGGGGATGGAGTTGGCCGTGTTCTCGGTCGCGCTGCCAGCGTCGCCGCGGCGCGCGAAGACGATGGCGCCGAGCGTCACGGCGAGCAGAAGCACGGCCAGTACCTCGAATGCCAGCGCTTGCTCCGTGAACACCAGCGCGCCGAGTTGTTGCGTGGTGATCGGCGCGGTTGGGCTGGCAGGCAGCGTCGTCGTCTGCGTGATCGCCATCGCCAGCATGGCAAATGCAGCCACTGCCAAGAGCCCGCCGAACGCGCGCCGATGCGAAGCGTTTGGAACGGTCAGAAGGCCCTGATCGCGCGCGGTCAGCATCACGCCGAAGAGCATCAGCGTGAGCAGGCCGCCGGTGTAGAGGATGAGCTGGATGGCAGCGAGGAAAGGCGCCTGCAGCATGATGAAGAGCACGGCGGTCGACGCCAGCGTGAGGCCCAGCCAGAACACGGTGTGCACGAGGTTGCGCGCGGTCACGACCTTGAAGCCGGGCCAAAGCAGCGCAAACGCCACCACACCGAAGCTCACTTTTTCAAGCATGTGCGCTCCGGATCTTGAGTTTCTGCAAGGATCGAAGCGGTCGCCCACGCCAGGCGTTCAGCGTTCTCGCCGTTGCGATAGAGCCGATCCATGGTGAGCACCAGGTCCTCGCGCGAGAATGCCGGGCGCTCCTGCTCCCTTACCATTACGATCGCGTCTGCCGGACAGACCTGCACGCAGAGCTCGCAGATGATGCAGCCCTGCAAGTTGAGCGTGAAGTCCGATGCGTAGCCGCGCGACTTGCCGGTGACCGGCGAGGGCTTTTTCACCGTGGTCAGCGCGATCACATCCGAAGGACAGATCTTCTCGCACTTCTTGCAGCCGATGCAATTTTCGTCGCCGGCGGCATCCTTGAGCAGCGCGAAGCTTCCGCGCAAGCGGGCGGCGCGGGGGCGGACGACCTTCGGATACTCGACCGTCGTGGGCTTCTTCAAGCTCTGACGCAGCGTCGAGTAGAGTGCCTGTACGGTGGCGGTGAGGTATCCCATGGCTTCATCCAACCCACTGAATGAAGGCGCCGGTCAGAAGCAGGATGCCGAGCGAGAGCGGCACCAAGTACTTCCAGCACAGAGCCATGAGTTGATCGGAGCGCACGCGCAAGAGCGACCAGCGCAGCCAGGTGATCAAGACGAAGAGCCCGACCGTCTTGATCAGGATCCAGCAGAGCGGCGGCAAGAACGGTCCGTCCCAGCCGCCCAGGAAGAGCGTGGAAGCGAATGCGCAGGTGATCAGCGAGTGCACGTATTCCGCCGATGCGATCAGGCCGAAGCGAATCGCGGTGTACTCGGTGGCGGGTCCGGCGACCAGCTCGGACTCGGCCTCGGGGATATCGAAGGGGATGCGATTGCCCTCCGCCAGCGCCATGGTGAAGAAGATGATGAACGCAATCAGCCCGAGGCCCGGTGGCCAGAGCACGAGCCAATGGTGCGTCGCCTGGTAGGTGACGATATCCGAAAGACTGAGCGAGCCCGTGACCACGACGGGCACCAGCGCCGCGAGCACCATCGGGATCTCGTAGGAGATGCCCTGCGCCACCATGCGCATGCCGCCGAGCAGCGCGTACTTGTTGGAGCTCGACCAGCCGGCCATCCAGATCGGAAAGGCCAGAAGGCCTGAGAACGCCAAGACGTAGAGCACGCCGACGTCGAGATCGGAGGCGAGCATGCCCTGGGTGATGGGCAACACGGCCGCACCACCGAGCGCGAGAAAGAGCGCTAGCGGCGGTGCCAAGCGGAAGAGTAGCGAGTCGGCAGCGCTCGGGATCAGCTCCTGCTTCTGGAACATCTTGAGCGCGTCGGCGAGTGGCTGCAGCAGGCCGCTCGGGCCGACCATAGTGGGTCCGAGCCGGCTCTGCACGCGCCCGGCGAACTTGCGCTCGAACCAGGAGATCCACGCGACCGCGGTCATCATGACCGTGATCAGCAAGGCACCTTGCAGGAGACCGCGCAGCCAGGGATTTGCGAGCAGGTCGGCCATCAGCGATCTGCCTCCCCCATGATCGGGTCGAGCGAGCCGAGGATAGCGACGGCATCGCTCAGCGTGTAGCGCGGGAAGAGATAGGGCACGGCGGCCAGTGCATGCAGGCTCGGCGGGCGGATCTTCATGCGCAGGGGGCTCGTGCCTTTGCCGCCAGCGATGACCCAGGTGCCAAGCTCGCCGCGCGGCGATTCAATCGCCACGTAGGTCTGGCCGGTGGTGATCTTGAACTGAGTCACGTTAGTGAGCGGCTTGCTGGCGCTGATGGGGCCGGCGGGGACGTTGTCCACCAAAAGGCGTGCGAGCCGAATGCTCTCGCGCATCTCGTCGAGCCGGACTTTGTAGCGCGACCAACAATCTCCGCCGCTTTCGCAGGCTACGCGCACGTCGAGTTGGTCGTAGATGTGATAGGGCGCGTCGCGGCGCAGATCGTGATCGATGCCGCTGGCACGCGCGAGCGGGCCGGCGAGCCCGAGCTCCAAGGCCAGCTCGGCGTCGAGCGTGCCGATGCCGCGCGTACGGTCGACGAAGATCGGGTGCTCGAGCATGCCGAGATAGTCGTCGAGGCGCGCGTCGATCGTGCCCAGGGTTTCGTGCACCAGCTTGGGCCAGCCCGCGGGGATGTCGTGGCGGTTACCGCCGATGCAGTGGGTGTTGTAGTGGAAGCGGCAGCCGGTGAGCTCCTCGAAGAGATCCAGGATCAGCTCGCGCTCGCGGAAGCAATACATGAACACGCTTGTGCCGCCGCCGAGCGCACCGCCCAGGTCGATGGCGAAGGTGCCGAGCCAAAGCAGATGCGATGCCACGCGCTGCATCTCCGCGAGGAGCGTGCGCAGGAACTTGGCGCGCAGTGGCACTTCGATGCCCAGCAGCTTCTCGAACGCCAGGTTAGCCGCCTGCTCGTTGCACATCGGCGAGACGTAGTCGTTCTTGTCGAGGATGGGTGTGACGTTGCTGTAAGAGAGCTTCTCGCAGAGCTTCTCGACGCCGCGGTGCAGATAGCCGACGTAGGGAACGGCCTTCACGACGATCTCGCCGTCGAGATAGAGCACGGCACGAAACACGCCGTGCGTCGAGGGATGCTGTGGACCGAAGCTCAAGGTGAGCAGATCGGCATCAGCCTGGTAACGCGCAAGATCGAGGTAGGGATCGGGCACGAACGCGCGCGTGGGCATGCTTGCCGCCTGTCCGTCACGGCTCTTGCTGACCGAGCCAGATCCGCCGCCGATGGCTGCGCTCAACCCGGGTTCTGTGCTCAACGCCACGGCACGCACCTCGTGTCGATCGCATAGTCCTTGCGAAGCGGATGGCCTTCCCACTCTTCGGGAAGCATCAAGCGGCGCAGATCAGGATGACCACGAAATTGCACCCCAAGCAGATCGAACTGTTCGCGCTCCTGCCAGTCAGCGCCAGCGAAGAGTGAGACGAGCGAATCGATGGCTTCGCCGGGCGCGAGCTGGACGCGCCAGGCGACCTCCAGCGTTCCGGGGCCGACCGCTCGCAGCACGGTTGCGACCTCGAAGCGCTCCGGCTCGGCTTTCTGTGCCAGCGAATGGCTCGCACACACCGTCACGTAGCAGCGGTAACCGAGCTCTTCTTTCA